>DASQGG010000144.1 GCA_035632695.1 Thermoplasmata archaeon | reverse complement strand
GAATCGTTCGCCTTCGCCGACTACCTCCAGGCGTTCCGGAACCGCGAGCTCTGGAAGCTGGGGGCGGTGTTCGCCTGCAGCTACGCGGCGTACATCTTCTACTCGAGCTGGTCCCCGACCTTCCTCGGGAAGAACGGCGTGCACGACGCGGTGGTCCTCGGGCTCATCTCCTCGGCGATCCCGGCTGCCGGGATCCTCTCCCGGCCCGTCGGGGGCTTCCTCGCGGAAGGCCGGTTCTCGCGGGACAAGCGCAGGGTGCCGCTCGCCGCGTTCGGCATCCTCGCCGCGACGAGCGCGGCCGCGCCCTTCCTCGGCCTCGGGGCCATCCCGCTCCTCATCGCGGGAGGCCTCCTGGCCCAGATGCCCTTCACGGTGTACTACCTGTTCTCCGCGCAGATCCTCCCGACGCGGTTCGCGGGGATGGCGTACGCGTTCATGAACACGATCAGCCTGATCGGCGGCGCGATCTCGCCCGGGGTCGCGGGGCTGCTCCTGGACGTTTCCGGCAGCTACGTCGCGCCGTTCGCGATGATCTCCCTCTCCGCGTTGATCGGCTTGGGGCTCGTCCTCGCCACGCGCGAGCGCTGAGCACGAGGGAACGCGCGCGGGAAGGGAAGACGCTCGGGTGGGGATTCGAACCCCAGACAGCCGGCTCTCTCCCGCCCGTTTCGGTGGAACGATAGGAGGCCGGAGCCCTATCCATGCTAGGCGACCCGAGCCGGGGTCGCTGAAGGTTCCGCGGCGCATAAATCCTCCTGCGCTGCGGAGTGATCCTTCAGGCGGCCACCCGTTGTATCGCTCTACGTTTGATTCCCGGCCCGGTGAGGCGCCCGGCCGGCGGTGAGGGTCATCGCGGCTCCGACGATGAGCAGCCCGCCCACGATGAGCGTCGCGAAGCCGCGCGTCGCATCGAGCGGTGCGAAGCAGCCGTTCGGGGAAGGGAGGCCACACCAGAAGGCGAGGTTGCCCCCGATCAGGAACACCGGAATGGACACGACGATGAGCACCGCAGCCCAGGCTCGAGGGTGCTTCACGAACGCCGAAGCGCGCCCTGAAGGTTAAGGCTTCCGTGCCGGCGCGCATTTATGGCCCGGCAGCCGTTTCAGGTCCTGCGGGTCCGGCCATGGACGCCACGCCCACAGGGGGGATCGCGAGGCCGCGCCGCGGGGTGTTGCCCAGAGACCGTTGGGGCCGATGGGCCTTCGGCCTTCTCGCGGTGTGTGCGATGGCCGCGGTGCTCAGCCCGTTCTTCCCCTGGTGGGAATTTAGGTCCTACGACTTCATGGGTTCGGAAAGCACCGTCTACTGGAACGGGCAGTGGTGCTGGCCCGACGGCGGACCGGGGCATTGTTACCCGTACGCAGGGCCCACTCTGGGGCCACCTCCCCCTGCAGGTCTGGCCGAGAGCATGCTCCTCCTCGAAGTTCTTCAAATCGCCACTACGATAGCGTTCGTCTTGGCCGCCGCGACGTTCGCCTTTCCGCAGATCCGGGCGCGGGCCGTTCGCATCCCGGGCGCGGCCGCGTTCCTCGGGATGGTCCTCGCTTGGGCGGCTGTCGTGATCGCATGGTTCGAGCTGCCTGGGACGACCGAAGGGTTGCCCGTCTTCCCTGGTCATGCAAGTTTCACGGGCTTCTACGGGTCGTCCGGCAGCTTCTCCAGCTCGGGTTACGCATGGGGTGCGGGGAACGCGTGGCTCCTCCTGCTCCTGGCCGCAGGGACCGCGATTCTCGCGCTCGACGCGCTGCTCGCGTTCGTCCGGAACGCGAGCCGATCACGGATCAGCAGGTCTTGAAGGCAGGGAAGGAAAACAAAAGGGGAAAGGAGCGTTCAGCGACGACGCCGGTTTATCGGCTGACGCCGAGGCTCCACAGGCTACCCGCGAGCAGGAGCAGGCCGAGCAAGAGCCCCGCCGTACCGCTCACGAGGACAACCATGGCCAGACCCGAGATCATCGCGACGATGGCCCCGTTCTGGACGTTCTGCTTCGACACCGCGTAGCCGATCAAGCCGACGATCCCGAACAGCACGAGGCACGCCTCGGCTGGCAGGACCGCGACTGGTGCGCCGGCCTTCGCAACGTCGAAGGCGTAGGTCAGCACGCCGACGAGCACCGCGAGGACGCCCGCGAGCACCTCAGGGACGAGGTACGTGGGCATCTTGGTGAGCTCACGCCAGGTGTGCGTGAGGCCCGTCGCCGTGGACCCGGTTTGGGTCGCGTCCATGTGTGGATTCACCTCCCGGCTCCGCGCCATCGTCCGGAGGGAAATCGTTTGTGGAACGGTCTTCGAACGAGGCTTGAAGCTCTTGTCCCGCGGCCGTTGACAGAACCGTTATATGGGGAGACAGCGGACAAGAGTGTGGTCCGTTGACGTCCACACCTGAGGATTCGTGTCTACGGGCGTTCGCTTGCTAGGCAGATCGCGCTGGTGCGGCGTCCCCGTCAGAGTTCCTCGGGGGCTTTCTCTTCCGGCGGAAGCTCCTCCTCGGACCGCTTGGGCTCCGCCGGCTTCTTGGGTTGGCGGGCCTTCTTCGGGGCGGGCTTGGGCTTCGCTTCGGCTTTCGGCTCCTCCGCCTTGGCTTCCGCGGGCTTTTCCTCCTTGGGCGCCTCGACCTTCTTCTCGTACTCCTCGACGAACCGCATGACGTGGAGGTCCGTGAGTTCCCGTAGGTCGGCGAAGACGCGGAACTTGGAGACGAACCACTTCTCGTCCGTCTTGCACAGATCGGGCACCTTCACTTCGAGGACATCGTCCGTGAGCTGGATCTTGAACTGCTCCGCGAGTCCGTAGTCCATCTCGAGGATCGCGCGGATCCGATCCTCCGGGGTCGTGGCCTTCTTTGTGATCTTGAAGACGTACTTGACGGTCTTCCCGGCGAGTGGATTGTTGAAGTCGACTCGGACTCGGCCCGCGGCGAGGGACGTGATCGTGCCTCTCCGCCCGCCGATGGACACCTCGAGGCCGAGCTCGGGCGTGATCTCCTGCCGCAAGAATTCGCGCTCCGTCTTGAGCTCGACCAGCCGCGCGTCACGCGCGCCCGCGGCCTTCTCCGCGGGGATGACAACCTCCTTGGAATCACCGAGGTTCGAACCCAGGAGCGCGTCCTCGAGCCCCGCGAACAGGCGTCCCTTGCCTACGACGACGGCCTGCTCGGCGTAGACCTTCTTCTCCTCGAACTTGTTCTCCTTCTTCGCGACCTCCTCGTGGGTCGTGTCGAAGAGGGACTGCGTCCCGTTGGGGTTCACCGTGTAGGCGTCGTACTCGAGCCATACGATGTCACCCTTCCCAATCGTGTCGGAGGCCACGCGCTCACCGCTCGGAGAGGTTTCGGAAGGGGCGCCTTCCCTTAAAGGTTGCGGAATGGAGGCGAACGGAGGCTCACTTGTTCATTCCGATGGCGACCGAGATGCGCTTGTACCGGTTGCGGATTGTGACCTCGGTCACTCCGGCGACCTCGGCGACCTCCTTCTGCGTGCACGGCTTGCTGCAGAGGATCGCGGAGATGTAGATCGTCGCGGCGGCGACACCGCTCGGCGCCACGCCGGAGGCGAGCTCGTCCTTCTCCACCTTGTCGAGGATCTCCTTCGCCTTCCGCTGGACCTCCATGTCCAGGTCGAGTCGATTGCAGAAGCGCGCGATGTAGTCCCGCGGGCTCTGCGGAAGGAGCTTCAGGCCCAGCTCGCGCACGAGCGTACGGTACGTGCGGCCGATGGACTTGCGATCCACGCTCGACTTGCCCGCAATCTCATCCAGGGTCCGCGGCACACCGCACTGCCGGCAGGAGGCGTACAGGGTCGCGGCCACGACCTCGTCAATGGACCGTCCCCGCACCAGGTTCTTCGTGCTCGCCTTGCGGTAGAGGACCGCGGCCGACTCGCGGACGTGTCTCGGGAGCCCCATCTTCGAGGCCATCGTGTTGATCTCGGTCAGCCCCTGCGCGAGGGAGCGCTCACCGCTCTTCGACGTCCGGATGCGGTGCTGCCACTTCCGCAAGCGATAGATCTGGGCGCGGCTCTTGTGGGGGATCTGGCGTCCGTAGGCGTCCTTGTTCCTCCACCCGATGGACGTGGACAGGCCCTTGTCGTGGGCCATGATCGTGCTCGGAGGCCCGGCCCGTTCACGGGACTCCCGCTGCTCGGAGTCGAACGCCCGCCACTCCGGGCCTTCATCGATGATCATGTCGTCGAGGACGAGACCGCAGTCCTCGCACACGATCTCCGCGCGCTCGTAGTCCCGCACCAGATGGTCGCCCCGGCATTCAGGGCACTGGGTCGTAACCTCTACCTCTCGCACCCTATCAGGTCCTCCCCCGACCGCAAGAATGGAGGCCCAACGAGACAGGCTCTATATAGGCCTTTCTGCGAATCGTCATCCTGACGCCGCAATCCGACGACCGGCACCGAGTCCCATCAGGTTACCGGGTCGTTACCACTAGGGCCGGAGTTCGAGGAACTCCCCGTTCCGCAGCATGCGCCATCGCCCCGGCAGGGCGGGGAGAACCTCGGAGCACACGACCCGCATGTCGTCCGCCGCGGTCTCGTGGAGCGTGTAGTACGGCACGCAGGTGCGCGCGTCGCGGTGGGCGATCACGCGGTCGCCCTCGATCATGATGAACGTGTACGACTCGACCTTCCTCGGGTATTCCGCGTCCAAGGACTCCTTGGCCTTGGCCACGGCCTGTTTGACCTCCGCGAGCGGACGAATGTCCGGGCCGAAGCCATCCAGGAACCGCTCGAAGATCACCTGGCTGTCGATCTTGCCGTCTTGCAGACGGAGGCCGTCGATCTCGCCGTTGTGGGCGAAGAAGATCGGATGGTGATCGACCTCGCGACGGAAGGGGTGGCTGTACTCCTCCTTCACGGTATCCTTGAAGGACGCCCAGCGCACGTGGGCCAGGAGCAGGAGGGGCGGGCTGCAGGTCCGGGCCATCCGCCGCACCGCATCCTCGTACCTTGGATCGGCAGTCGCCTTGAGGGCGCCTCGCGCGTAGAACTCCCCCTCCGCCCCGACGCACGCGATGCCCCAACCGTCCGGATGACCTGTCTTGGGATTTGGCTCGGGGCACCCGAAGTCTCGGAAGCCCTTGCCCGTGTCCGCGAGCTGGCGGAACGACATCAGGATCTCCGGCGGGATCGGCTTCCGACTCACGACCGCGAGGAGGCGGCACATGTCAGCCCAGCTTGTAGCCGATCTTGCGGAGGAACTCGCGTCGCTCCTTCCGGTCCTGCTCGCCCTCGATCCCCTTCGCCCGCTCGCCATCGACGACCCCGAGCACGCCGCGGCCTCGGGCGTTCTTCGCGACAACCACGTCGATCGGGTTCGACGTGGCCGCATACAGGTTCACGACCTCGGGGACCTCCCGGAGCGAGCGGAGCAGGTTGAGCGGATAGGCCTCCTTGACGACCACGATAAAGAAGTGCCCGGCGCCCACGGCCAGGGCGTTCTTCGCGGCGAGCTCCTTGAGCGCGACGTCGTTGCCCTCCACGCGGACGAGGCAGGGGCCGCTCGCCTCGCAGAAGGCGACCCCGAACTTGATGCCGGGAACCGCGTTCACGAGCGCCTCGTGGACGTCCTCCGCGGTCTTGATGAAATGGGTCTGCCCCAGGATGACGTTCAGGCCCTCCGGGTTCTCGATCGGGACAAGCTCCGTCTCCACGGACATCGGGCATGTATCCGGAGGCGACGATAAAAGCCCTTCCGGTGCGGCGGGCCGTGGAGGCACGCTACATGCAGGAAGCAGGCTGAGGCAGTCCTCGCTCGTTCCAGGACCCATGTCCCGGTGCCGCGGTCTCTGGTCCGTGCTCAGCGATGTGGACGACCCCCTCCTCCGACAGGATCTGGCCCTCCTCGCCACGGCCCTCCAGGTCCGCTTCCCCGACCACGGGGCCCGGGAACGGTCCGTCTTGGAATACATGGCGATCCGGTTCCAGTGGCCCGCCACCCGAACGCGTCGGCGGCTTCAGTCCCTCGTCGATCTCGGCGTGCTGCGTTGCTCCCGCGACCTGGCCGACAACTGGTCTCGCGTGTTCGAGGTGCTCGACCGCCCGCACGTCCCTGCGGAGCTCGCGCTCGAGATGGGCGCGTGACGCCCTACGGACCTGCTCGTTCGGTCGCCTTCCGCACGCGCTCGACGAACCCGCCCACCCGGAGGGGAGCCTGCGCGATCATGAAGAAATCCGCGGCACCTACCACGAACAGCTCCGGAGGCAAGCGGGCGAAGGATCGATGGCGGACCGCGGCGATCGCCGCGCCCAGGTGAAGCTCGAACGGGTAGCCCAGGGAGCGGCCGCTCGCCGTGAGCCGGCGCACCGCGCTGCCGGGCCGGGTGACGAGCTCCTCGTACAGGGACGACTGGGTGGGTTGGACGAACGCGTACGTGACCGCCTCCGGGGGCGATCGGACGCCGAGCTCCGCGCGCGGGGCCAAGGCGAACCCGTAGGCGAAGCCCGCGGACGCGGACCCCCGCACCCGGGAAAAGCGATATCCCTCGAAGCGGGCGGTTGAGATCTTTCGCCGACGGTAGTCCTGCATGGGCCAGCGCAGGGGTCGCTGGATCCGTTCGAACGTGCCGCGGATCTCTTCCGTGTAGTCTCGTCCCACGGCCGGCGCGTATCCCGGCGTCCGTATAAGTCCTCCGCGTCCCCGCGGGCTCCGGTCGGCCCGACTCGCGAGAACCCCTAAGTAGTCCCTCGCCTTGCCGAGGCGCGTCGGAGCGGGGTTGGACCGTGACGGAGCTTATCGAGACGTGCCGAGGGCAGCGGCTGGGGGCCTTCGCGGATCGGATGTTCGCGCCGACGGAAACGTCGGAGCAGTGGGCGCGCGAGCGCACGTTCCTGGTGCAGCACCTCCGCCTCGACGTCACGGTCGACGACGAGGCGAGGACCGTTTCGGGCACCGCGACCCACCGCCTCGTCCCCATCAACGACGGGCTCAAGGAGGTCGTCCTCGACCAGGATTCCCTGGACATCCGGGGCGTCAAGGACGCGGACGGCAAGGCTCTCGAGTTCGAGGCGGTCGGGCAGCAGCTCATCATCCATCTGCCGAGGGTCCGGAAGGCGGGCGATCCGTTCGAGGTGCGCGTGCGGTACGCGGCGTCGCCCAAGAAGGGTTTGTTCTTCACCGGTCCCGACAAGGGCTACCCGAAGAAGCCGAGGATCGTCTGGACCCAGGGGGAGGAGATGGACAACCGCGCCTGGTACCCGTCGTACGACTACCCGAACCAGAAGTTCACCACGGAGATCGTGGTCACGGTCCGGGACCGCTACCGGGCGATCGCGAACGGCCGCCTGGTCTCCGAGAAGCACGACGAGAAGAAGGGGACGCGGACGTTCCACTGGCTCCAGGACAAGCCCCATCCGAACTACCTGGTCGCCCTCGTCGTGGGGGAGTGGGACACGAAGGAGTGGGACGCGGACGGGGTGCCCGTCCAGGCGTACGTGCCCAAAGGCATGGGGAAGGCCATCGACCTGTGCTTCTCTCGCGTGCCCGAGATGGTCAAGTTCTTCGGTCGCGTCACGGGCCTGAAGTACCCGTGGGACAAGTACGCCCAGGCTTGCGTGCCCGATTTCACGTTCGGCGGCATGGAGAACACCTCACTGACGATCCTCCACGAGTACTGCCTGACGGACGAGCACGCGTACCCCGACTACTCCTCGGACGGGCTCCTGAGCCACGAGCTGGCGCACCAGTGGTTCGGGGACTGGCTCACGTGCAAGAGCTGGGGCCACCTCTGGCTCAACGAGTCCTTCGCGGACTACTTCGAGTGCCTGTGGTGGGAAGACCACTACGGGAAGGACGACTTCCTCGTCCACCTCGAGGAGACCCGGGAGGGCTACTACGAGGAGGCGGAGAAGGAGTACAAGCGCGCCATCGTCACGCACAAGTTCGTCGACGCGGAGGACATGCTGGACGGGCACACGTACAACAAGGGCTGCGGCGTGCTCCACATGCTCCGGACGGTCCTCGGGGACGACCTGTGGTGGAAGGGCATTCGAAACTACGTGGCCCAGCACGGCCGGCAGAACGTGGAGACCACGGACTTCCGCGTCGCCCTTGAGGAGGCCACGGGGAAGAGCCTCGCCTGGTTCTTCGAGGAATGGCTTCTGAAGCCCGGCCACCCGGAGTTCGAGGTGGCCTGGTCCTACGACGAGGCCGCGAAGCAGGTTGAGGTCAAGGTGAAGCAGACCCAGGAGACCAAGGACGGCGTCCCCATCTTCCAGATGCCCATCGAGATCGAGTTCGCGACGGACGACCGGGTGTGGCGTGAGACCGTGCAGATCGACAAGACGGAGAACCTCTTTCGGATCGGGAGCCCGCGCCGCCCGAAGAGCGTGGTCTTCGACCCCGATGGGGCGCTCCTGAAGAAGCTGACCTTCAAGAAGGAGAAGGCGGAACTCCTGTGGCAGCTCGCCCATGCGCACGGCGTCTGGGCGCGCATGGAGGCGTGCGAGGGGCTCGGTCGGTTCGTGGGAGATGGCGAGGCAGTGGCCGCTCTGGAGAAGGCCCTCACGAAGGACAAGTTCTGGGGCGTCCGGCGCGCCGCGGCACTCGGCCTCGGCGAGGTCGGCACCGAGGCCGCGCGGGATGTCTTGCTCGGCTCCCTGAAGGGCCAGGACAGCCGCGTGCGTCGCGGCATCTACCGCGCGCTCGGCAAGTTTCGCAAGGACGACGTCGCGTTCAAGGCCCTATCCCAGGCCTACCTGGAGGACGGGATCTACCTTCCCATGGCAACCGCTGCGCTCGCGATGGCGGAAACCCGCCACGACGGCGCGTTCGACGCGATCGTGAACGGGATGGACCGTCCCTCCCAGGCAGAGTGGATCTCTCGGAGTGCATCCAACGCGATCGCGGACCTGCGCCTGGAGAAAGGGATTCAGGCCCTCGTCGCCCGGACTGCGTACGGCCAGCCGGAGCTGCGTCGGTTCGGGGCAGGATCGGCCCTGGGCAAGCTGGGGTACTACCACGAGCGGCGCCGCGATGAGATTCTCGAGGAACTTGCGGCGTTGGCCCGGGACTCCAACTACCGCACGAAGCTCGGTGCGGTGGAGGGCATGGCCGCCCTCGGTTACAAGAAGGCGATCGGCGAGCTGGAGAAGATCCAGGACACATCGGTCCTCGGCAACCTACGCCGGAACGCGCGGCAGGCCGCCTCCGCCATCAAGGAGAAGCACGCGGAGAACGCGAAGCGGCTCGAGCAGCAGGATGAGCTGGACAAGCTCAAGGACGAGAACAAGGAGCTCAAGATCCGCGTGACCGGCCTCGAGGCGAAAATGGACGCCATGGCCAAGCGGAGACGGTAATCCGAGACTCGCCCCGCCGTGCGGCCACCCCTACGCGAAGCGGCCCGTAAACCTCTTCCCGCGCGTCGGCGTCAGGATGCCCCGTCCCTGACCATGTCCACCCCGGAACCCGCGTCGCCTCGAGGCGTCCCCGAGACCGCCGCCGCGATTCCCCAACGGCCCCCGGTGAGCCGGCGGCACAAGCTCCTCGTGATCCTTTTGGTCGCCCTCCTCTGCATCGCGTTCGCCGGCATGATTTGGGCGCTGATCTTCTGAGTCTCGGAAACCGCGCGGATATCCCACGAAGCCGCCGGTCGCGAAACCTTTTTCCCCCGCGGAAGCGTCGAGGCATCTTAGGATGGCCGAGATCCGCGTGAACCGGAAGGTCAAGGCCGGGCTCTACCCGCTCCTCGACGTGTTCCCAGAACTCGATCGATCCCCCGCCTTCCGGGAGCTGTTCTCGGACGGCCTCCGGGCCGAGGTCCTGCGGGACTGCAAGGTTGACGTAGTTCCCGAGGACGCCTACATGTACATCGACGACGGGCCTGGCAACGTGTGCGCCGGGCTGACGTACCTTCGGACGGGCGACGCGCGCGTCCTCTACCTGGACATCCTGCACGAGCTCACCCACATCCGCCAGTGGCACGCGGGCAGGGAGCTCTGGGACCGCCGGTACAGCTACGTGGACCGGCCCACAGAAGTCGAAGCGTACGAGGTGGCGGTCCAGGAGGCGCGCCGTCTCGGCATGTCCGACGGCGAGATCTCGGACTACCTCCGAGTGGAGTGGACGAGCCGCGAGGATCACGAGCGGCTCTGCAAGCGCCTCGGTGTCCGCCTCCCCGAGTCCCGCGCGTATTGAGGGGCAAAGGCCTCAAATGGCCGGCGGGCCTTCCGCCGAGGGATGTCCCGGATCGCGATCGATGACTTCGCGAAGGTCGAGATGCGCGTCGGCCGGATCGTCGAGGTCCAGGAATTCCCCGAGGCGCGCAAGCCCTCCTATCGCCTGACGGTGGACTTCGGCCCTCTCGGGCGCAGGAAGTCATCCGCCGCGGTGCAACCCTGGTACACGAAGGAGGAGCTGCTAGGACGCGCGATTATTGCGGTCACGAACTTCCCCCCCCGCCAAGTGGGGCCTTTCATGTCCGAGGTCCTTTGCCTCGGGGCCGTGGAATCGGACGGTCGTGTGATCCTGCTGCGACCCGATCGGGAGGGCGAGCTTGGCGCTCGGATTGCGTGACGGCCATCGCGAGTTCCTCGTCCGGAGCTGCGGCATCTTGATTCACGGGGACCGCGTCCTCTTCCAGGAGGGCGAGGACGGCCGCGGCGGGAAGCAGTACGCCCTCCCGGGAGGCCACCTGGAGTTCGGCGAGACGCTCGCGCTCTGCATGTCCCGCGAGGTGTACGAGGAGACGGGCTTGAACGTCGAAGCGGACAAGCTCGTGTACGTGCACGAGAACTTCTACACGCTGAAGGGCGTGGACACCCACGAGATCGGCTTCTACTTCCTCGTCGACCTGTCGTCCGAGTTCCCCGCCCCCGACGCGAACGGATACGTCCGGTCCCTGGAGTCCCACATCCGGATGCGGCTGCTCCCTCTCGCCAAGCTCCGCGGGTTCCCCGTGATGCCGCCGTTTCTCGCGGAATACCTGCCCCAGGACGCCCGCGAGCTGTTCGTGCATCCTACGCGCCACCTGATCGAGCAACGGGCGTGACCATGGTCATCGCGATCCGCCGCCTACGGATGAGCGACTACGCCGCAATCATCGAAGTCCTTCGGGTCTGCCACCTGAACCCGAGGGTGCGCGGCCGCGAAAGCCGGCGGAACCTTGCGAAGCAACTTCGGTCGAAACAGACCCTATACCTGGGCGCGTTCGACGGTCCGCAGCTCGTGGGGACCGTGTTCGGCACGCACGACACCCGGAAGGGCTGGATCAATCGTCTCGCGGTCCTGCCGGAGTACAGGCGTGCGGGCATCGCCGCGCGCCTGGTCCGTGAATGCGAACGGGGCCTTCGGAAGTACGGGCTCGAGATGTTCGCCGCCCTGATCGAGGCGGAAAACACGCCGTCTCGCTCCCTCTTCGCGAAGCTCGGCTACACCCCGTCGGACATCCTCTACTACCGGATCAAGGACCACGAGGACGTTTAAGGGATGACCTTGAGCTCCTTGCCGATGCGCTCGTACGCGGCAAGGGCGAAGTCCAGATCCTTCCGCGTCAGCCCGGCGTTCACAATGTTCCGGATTCGGGCCTTGTCCTTCGCGACCATGGGGAACACGATAGGCAGGGCGAAGACGCCCCCCTCGTAGAGCCGATCGGAGAACCGCTTGGCGACGGCGGACTCCCCGAGCATCACGGGCGTGATGGGCGTCTCACTGTGGCCGATGTCGAAGCCCAGGGCGACAAGCTGCTTCTTGAAGTACCGCGTGTTCTTCCACAACCGCTCGACCCACTTCGGCTCCGACTCGAGCACGTCGATCGCCGCGATGCACGAGGCGATCGTTGCGGGCGGATGGGAGGCGCTTAGGAGCCAGGTGCGCGACTTGTTCAAGGCGAACAGTCGGAGGTCATTCGATCCCGCTGCGTATCCACCGACGACGCCGAGCGCCTTCGAGAAGGTGCCCATCTCCACGTGGACCCGGTCCTCCACGTGGAAGTGGTTTGCCACGCCGCGGCCCCCCTCGCCCAGGACGCCCTCCCCGTGGCTGTCGTCGATGTAGACCATGGCCCCGTAGGGTTCGGCCACCTTGACGATCTCGTCCACGGGCGCGATGTCCCCATCCATGGAGAACACGCCGTCCGAAATGACGAGGATCCGGCGAGCGGCCTTGTCCGCCTCCTGCAGGCATTTCTCCAACTCGTCCATGTCGCGGTGCTTGTAGATGAGCCGCTGGGCCTTCGTGAGGCGGCATCCGTCGATGATGCTCCCGTGGTTGAGTTCGTCCGTGATGATCGTGTCGCCTTCGCCCGCGAGCTGGGGAATCAGGCCTGCATTGGTCGCGAACCCGCTCATGTAGAAGAGCGCGGCCTCGCGATGCTTGAACCGGGCGATGCGGCGCTCGAGCTCCTCGTGGAGGTCCATGGTCCCCGCGATGGGCCGCACGGATCCACTCCCCGCGCCGTACTCCCGCGCGGCTTGGACCGCTGCCCGCTTCAGCTTCGGGTGGTTGGAGAGGCTCAGGTAGTTGTTCGAGCAGAGCATGATGACTTCCTTGCCGCCCACGTTGCTGTGCGGCGCGGACGGTCCCTTCAGGGTGCGGATCTTCCAATCCAGGGACTGCGCCACCAGGGCCTCGTACTCCTGCCGCAGGAATCCGGTCGGGTCTCTCCGCATGGTTACTCCTCCACCGTGAAGACGACCTTGCCGCACTGCCTCGAGCGGACGACCTCAAGCGCCTGCTCGTACTCGTCGAGCGGGAAGCGATGCGTGACCAGGGGCTTGAGGTTCACGTGCTGGGACTTGAGGATCCCGCCCATCTGGTACCACGTCTGGAACATCCGCCGTCCCGTAATCCCGTACAGGGTGACGCCCCGCATGATCACGTCGTCACTGAGGTTCAGGGTCACCGAGTTCGAATAGAGGCCGAGAAGGTGCACTCCCCCTCCGGGGCGCACCACCTTCAGGGCCTGCTGCAGCGCGGGAGGGGCGCCGCTGAACTCGAGTACATCGTTGACCCCGTCGCCGCCTGTCAGCTCGAGGATCCGGTCGACCGTGGTCGCGTCCGACTCCAGCACGACGTCGGCACCGAGCTTCCGGGCGAGCTCCTTGCGGTACTCGTTCCGGTACTCAACGGCGATCACCTGGGCGGGTGACAGCGCCTTGGACAGGGCAACCGCCATGAGTCCGATGGGCCCGAGGCCGAAGATCGCGATGGACTTCCCGGGGACGTTCGCGTTCATGACCACCTGGGTCGCGTTTCCCAAGGGATCCTGAATCGTCGCCACCTCCAGAGGCAGCTCGGGATCGTTCTTGATCAGGTTGGTGGCGGGGACCGCCACGTAGTCGGCGAACGCGCCGTCCCGGTCGATTCCCAGGATCCGCAGGTTGCGGCAGACGTGGGCTTGGCCCGTGCGGCACTCGTAGCACCGGCCGCAGGCGATGTGTCCCTCGAAGCTGACGTAGTCCCCCTTGGCCACGGAGGTGACCTCGTCGCCCACGCGCTCGACGACTCCCGCCATCTCGTGCCCTTGAATCAAGGGGGGCCGGATCCGATGCTGGGACCACTCGTCCCAATCGTAGATATGGAGGTCCGTCCCGCAGATCGAGGCGATCTTCACACGGACCAGGGCCTCGGTGCGGGCGATCGCGGGCCGCGGGACGCGCTTGACCTCCGTCGCACCCGGAGCCGCTCGCACCTTCACCGCCGCCTTCATCGTGTCGGCCATGGTAACCCCTGGAGCCGCACCCGGGACGCGAAGAACGAGTATTTCAATCCTTTATCGGGTGGAGCTTCGTGGTCCGGTACCCGATGAGCACGAACAGGTACTCCTTCCTGCGGATTTCTGCATCGAGCGCCTCGTCCCCCGAATCCACCCGAAGGACGGGCGTGGCCGCAAGCTTCGCAGGCGTCGCGACCACGAGCAGATTCCGCGTGCCGATCCGCCGGACGACGGCGGGACTGAGCTGGAGGTTTCCGCGGCCCAGGACGAACCCCTGCGCGCCGATCGGGCTCACCACGAGCTTGACCTTCGGGTAGCGATC
>DASQGG010000143.1 GCA_035632695.1 Thermoplasmata archaeon | reverse complement strand
AGGGCTTGGAGACCACGAAGCCGTCAATCTTGCCGGATCCCCATCCGTGTGCGACTGCAGCTAGGGGTCTGCATCCTTCTCGGCCGTTCGAAATCGTCCGCGGTTGGCCTGGGCCATCATCGTCCTGACGATGTCCGGGCTGTATGACCCGCGTTCCGTCACGATCATCGTGACCAGGCTCGCGGGCACGAGCTCGAAGTACCGGTTCACGACGTCCACGGACGCGGGCGGATTCTCCCACACCTCCCGCGGGTTCATCGGTGGCGATCCGGGCCACGACGCGGCGTCGTGGCGGGCGTCGAACTTCAACGTCTCGCAGGCGACATGGAAGGGCTTGCCATGGGCCTTCGCACCGAGGGCGAGCCCGTAGCTCCCGATCTTGTTCACGACCGCACCATCCCGGAGCACGCCGTCCGCCCCGATGAGGACCGCACTCGCCTCCTCGACGAGACTAGGCCCCAGGCCGTCCGCCGCCAGGCGCGCGGGGATGCCCGCCTCCTGGAGGGCGATGACCAGGAAGCGGCCCTCGAGGAGGGGCCGCGACTCGAGCACGGTCACCTGGGAGATGCGTCCTTTCGCGTGCGCGGCCTGGAGGCACGCGAGGACGTTGTCGCTGAAGCTCGTGGTCACGATGGACGCGTGGTCCGGGACGATCTTCAGGTACGTTTGGCCGATCCGTTCGCGCGCCGTGTCAAGCTCCGCGAGGAGCTGGGCCCGCACGTCCAAGGGCGCGTGGCCCTCCCCGACGAGCTGGGCGAACAGATGTGCGACGTTGTGGACGACGGCCATCGCGGGCTGCGCCTCGGAAATCCGCCGGGCGGCCTCCGCGAGGTCCTTCCCACCGGGGCGGCCCTTCTCCTCGACCACGAGGAGGGCCATGGTCTCCAGGGCGAGGCGCGCGATCCGCGATGCGCCGCTCGTGTGGTCCCCCGCGATCTCCGCAATCGACTCCTCAACGCTGGGGGGCAGCATGCTCCATCCTCGCGTGGTAGTCGGCCAGGCCCATGATGCTCGTGCGGATGCGGCGCTCGAGGAACTCCCGCGTGTAGCGACTCGGGCCGCGGACCGTCATCTCGTACATCTCCCGGAGGACGGCGTCCTCACCTGCGGTCCCAAGCCGCTCCTTGACGATCCGGGACCACGCCGGGTACAGGGTCATCATCCGCTCGATGGCCTCCTTGGGCTTCGTGTGCGGGCCGGAGTGGCTGAACAGGAGGGTGCGCGGCTCGAGCCGGAGTAGGCGCTCGAAGGTCTGCAGGTTCTTCTCCAAGTCGAAGGCGGGCGCGGGGGCCACGGGCATCAGGATCTCGTCCCCGGGGAAGTAGAGGCCCGCCGCGTCGCCCGTGTACACGCACCCGTTGAGGCGGTCCAGGATCGTGAGCTCGTGGGGCGCGTGGCCGGGGGAATCCAGGCACAGGAGCTCGTGCTTCCCCAGGTCGAGCGTGAGGCCGTCGTGGACGGAGACGAGGCGGTCCGCCGGGATGGGCCGCATGGTCCCGAAGTACTCGGCCTCGGGACCGAGCGCGGACAGCGCGCTCGCCACGAGCCGCGTCGGGTCGACCAGGTGCTTGTATCCCCGCTCATGGACGTAGACCTTGGCGTTGGGCATCGACGGAAGGAGGAAGCCGGCGCCCCCCGCATGGTCGAGGTGGATGTGGGACACGATGAGCGCGTCGATGTCTGCAGGCGTGAGCCCGAAGGACTTCACGGCCGCGAGGAGTCGGTCCACCTCGTGGGACGTGCCCGTCTCCACGATCGCCTTCCGGTCGTCGTCGATCAGGTAGATGGCACCGAACCCTTCCTGCTGAAACATCCGGATGTCCGTCAGGTACGACTCTGCGTCGAACGGGAGGTGCTCGAACGGCATCGCGTCCTCGAAGCCTCGGGGGACCATGTACCTTTTCCTCGTGGGTAGTCCGCAGGACGCTAGATACGCCCCTGCTCGGGCCTTAGGGATCGCTGGGCGGCGATGCGCCCCGAAGCTTTTGTAGCCCCGCGCCGCTGCCCCGCGACGCGGCGGTAGCCAAGCACGGAAACGGCGCGGGATTTAGGGTCCCGTCCCGCAGGGGTTCCCAGGTTCAAATCCTGGCCGCCGCATCCCTCCGAGACGGGAATCACTTTTCGAGGTCCACCAGGGCGGTCCGTTCGAGGGCCAGGTCGACCACACGCTCCTCGGGCACCGTGTCGCGCTCCGCGGCGGTGATCCCTAGGACTCCCAGGTCCTTGTCCCGCGCATCGAGTACGGCGTCGTCCCGCGCCCAACCAAGGCGGGAGAGGAGGTCTTCCACGGGGGCGTTTCCGAAGACGAGCACGGCGATGACCCGTGTCCCGTCCTTGATTCCGGCGAGTCGGACGGCATCTGTCACCTGACGCTCTCCGGAGAGGTAGAGCAGCGCTTCCATGGAGAGGGACCGCGTGGCCATGGTCTCAGAAGCCCGCGCGCGTTCCGCATGCGAGGCCGCGGATTCCAGATGCTCCCGGCCGAATACGACGGATGCGTCGGCGAGGAGGACCTCGGAGGTCCGCTCCCGGCCCCAGGCGGCGGCCTGCTGGAGGATCCCGTCGCGGTCTCCCACGGTCCCGTGCGCTCCGGCGCACGCATGGGTCATGCGAAGTCCCCCAGTCCCGCTTGGCCTTCGATCGCCCTCACGTCCACGGTCTCGCCCAGCTGTTCCTTGATCTTCTTCGCCAGGGAGGGACCGATGGCCGGGACGCGCGCGAGGTCGTTCGGATCCGCCTTCTGGAGTTCCCGCAACGTGCGGAAGCCGCATGCGAACAGCGCCCGGCCACGGACGCGGCCCACGCCGCGGAGCGAGATGAGCTCGAGCAGTTCCTCCTTGACGCCGTATTGCACGCGGATCGTGAGCCGCGTGAGGTCGCGGACCTTCTTCTTGTTGAAGATCTTCCCGAGCTCCGCCGTGGAGTACAGGAGCCACTCCGCCTGATCCGTAAGCCGCCGCACATCGCCCGGACCGACGCCGAACTTCTTCGTGACCTCCTCCTCCGTCCGTTCGGTCATCCAATCGTCGAGCAACGTGGCGGTCTTCACCTCCGCCAGGAAGAAGTCGTAGTCCTCCACGGGGAACGTGAGGTCCTCCTGCTCGATCTTCTGCTCCACCCACGCGTAGTCGCCGCGGCGCAGATAGAGCTTGGGCATGTCCGGAGTCGAGCAGATCGTCCACAGGTGGTAGAACGTCCCCGCCTTCGTGGACAGGAGGGAGTCGCGCATCTTGACCGCGCTGAGCGGGTCGATGTACAGGTCCGACGTGCGCTTTCCGAAGAACGTGGGCTTGAGGAAACCGTCCTGGCGGGTGAGGAACTCCTCCTTTGCGAGGAAGTCGAGGACCTCGCGGATCTTCCCGTGGATCGTGGCCACATCGCCCGTGAACGCGAAGAAGGTGCGATTGAAGAAGGCGAACAGGTCCTCCTCCGTGTGCACGTGGCCTGTGGCCACGCTCGCGAGGACGTGCATGCGCAGGGCGGGTTCGGAGCCGAGCTTGGACTCGATCGCCTCGGGCTCGCTCCGGAAGTACTCGTCCATGAGCTCGTCCACCTCGTCGATGTCTTTGGCGAACAGGATGGCCTCGCCGTACGTGTCGTACTTCGGGCGGCCCGCACGGCCGGCCATCTGCTTGATCTCGAGGACCGGGATCGGCGAGAGGCCCATGTTCAGATCGTACCGGTTCAGGTCACGAATCAGCACGCGGCGGGCCGGGGTATTCACACCCATCGCGAGGGTCGGTGTGGCGACGAGGCAAACCAGCTGGCGTCGCTTGAATGCCTTCTCGACGAGTCCGCGTTGCGCGTTGGTGAGGCCGGCGTTGTGGAATGCCACGCCTCCCTCGATGCACTTCGCGAGACGGGCGGCCATCGACGTGGGCTCGTCCTGTTCTCGCGTGATGTTCTGAGCGGTCTTGGCGAGCTGCTCCCTCTGCTTCTCGTCAAGTCTCGACTTCATGTACGTGCCAAGGCTTTTCGCCAGGGCCTCCGTCGAGCGCCGCGTGTTCACGAACACGAGGGCTTGTCCTCCGGATCCGATGATGTCCTCGACGAGACCCGTGAGATCGTCCTCGCCCGCCTTGATCTCCTGGACCGAGTTGTCCGTGAAGTGCACGAGGCCGTCGTAGTACACGCCCTCCTTGAGCGGCACGGGCCGCCAGTCGCTCCTGATGTGCTCGGCCTCGAGCCACCGCGCGAGCTCGTCGCTGTTCTTGATCGTCGCACTCAGGGCGAGGACTTGGGCCTTGGGGTTCACCTGCCGCAGCTTCGCCAGGGTGACCTCCAGGGTCGGGCCGCGGTCCGCGTCGTTGATCAGGTGGACCTCATCGGCGACGACCACGGTCAGCTCCTGGAGCCAGTTGAGCCGGTGCCTCAGGAGCGAGTCCGCGCGTTCCGACGTCGCCACGATCACGTCGAACTTCTCCAGGGACGGATCGGGCGAGTCGTAGTCCCCGATGCTCACGCCGACCTTGAGCCCGACCGATTCGAACGCTTTGAGCTCCTCGAACTTCTCCGCCGCGAGGGCGCGCAAGGGGACGATGTAGAGGGCTTTGCCCCCTCGGAGCACGGAAGCCAGGATCGCGAGGTAGGCGACCAGGGACTTGCCGCTCGCCGTAGGGATGGCGAGGACCAGGTTCTCGCCGAGGAGCGCCGGGCCGATCGCCTCGGCCTGCGGCGGATACAGGTCCTCGATGCCCTGGGCCTTCAGGATGTCCACGATGCGAGGGTCGAGGCCCAGGTCCGCGATGCGCATTTCCCTCGCCTAGCTGGCGAATCGAGATAAACCTTCCTGGGAGGACCGCGGAGGCCCGTCCGTTCCCGGCCCCCCGGTCGCGTCCCGGGATGCGGGCCGTTCCGCCTCTAGTCCTCGGCCCAATTGCCCGTGTTGAGATCGATGGTCTGAATCCTGGCGATTTCACTCCTCGGGATCGTCCGGACCAAGAAATGGCCACGGGAATACAACTCGGAAACTCGAATCGTCTGGGCATCCGCTCCCAAGAAGACACCCATCCTCCTCTTGTCGAGTCCACGATTCAACGTGATTCGGACGAGTTTGCCAGCGAGCTGGGCGTAGTCGTCCCGCTCCATGACTTCGGATTCCCCTCCAGTCGCATGGCGCCTCGCTCCCATGATCTCTTCTCCCGCTAGCACCCAAAGCCTTTAGGGTCTCCGCCCCTTCCGCGATTCGGATGGTGGACCTCCGGACCGAGATCGCGGGCGTGCGCCTGCGCAATCCCACGATGCTCGCCTCCGGGTTCCTCGATGAGACCGGAGGCTCCCTCGTTCGCGTCTACCGCGCCGGGGCCGGGGCCGTGGTGACGAAGAGCATCGGCCCGGAGCCGCGGGAGGGCTACTCCAATCCCACGATCGTCGAACTGGACGCCGGGCTCTTGAACGCCGTGGGCCTGCCGAACCCCGGCATTGCTGCATTCGAGGCCGAACTCCTGGAGGCGCTTGCCGCGAAGGCGGTCGTCATCGGCTCCGTGTACGGCAAGGACGCCGCGGAGTACGCCAAGGTCGCGGGACGCATGGCCGAGGCGGGCGCGGCGGCGATTGAGATGAACCTGTCCTGCCCCCACGCGAAAGGCCTGGGGACCGAGATCGCGCAGAGCGAAGACGCCGTCCAGGAGTTCACGCGGGCCGTGAAGGACGCCGTGGACGTCCCGGTCTTCCCGAAGCTCTCGCCGAACGTCGCGGACATCGCCTCCTTCGCCCTCGCCGCGGAGCGAGGCGGCGCGGACGGGATCGTCGCGATCAACACGGTGAAGGCCATGGCCATCGCTCCCGAGCTCCGCATGCCCATCCTGGCGAACCGGTTCGGCGGCCTCAGCGGCCCTGCGATCCGGCCCATCGGCGTGCGGGCCGTGTACGACATCTACGAGAAGGTGGACATCCCGGTGATCGGGGTGGGCGGCATCGACTCGGGCCACGCCGCCCTGGAGTACGTCATGGCCGGCGCGAGCGCCGTCCAGATCGGCACCGCGCTCGTGGACCAGGGCCTCGCCGTCTTCGAGCGAGCGACCAAGGAGATGGCTTCCCTCCTGGAGGACATCGGCTTCCACAGCGTCGCGGAGGCCGTGGGGGCCGCCCATGGCTAGGATGCAGGTCGTCCCGCTCCTCGAGATCGTGACGGAGAGCCATCACACGATGACGTACCGGTTCCGCGCGGACTTCGGCGGGACCGCTGGGCAGTTCGTCATGGTCTGGATCCCCGGGCAGGACGAGCTGCCGATGGCCCTCTCGTACCTTGGGCCCGTGAAGGGAATCACGGTCCACGCGTACGGCGATGCGACGCGTGCCCTCCAGTCCTTCCGCCCCGGGGACCGGGTCGGCGTCCGCGGCCCGTACGGCAACACGTTCAAGCTCGAAGGCGAGAAGGTCCTCGCGGTGGCCGGCGGCACGGGCATGGCCTCGATCATCGCCGCGGTCGAGGCGTTTGCCCAACAGGGCGCCGCGGTGACCACTGCGGTCGGTGCGCGGACCGCGGAGGAGCTGCTCTTCGTGGATCGCGCGTCCGCGTCCGGGGAGGTCCACGTGTCCACGGACGACGGGACCCGCGGCTTCCACGGGTTCGTGCCCTCCCTCGCGGAGCGGCTCCTGGAGAAGCACAAGTTCGATCAGGTCCTCACGTGCGGCCCCGAGAAGATGATGAAGCTCGTGGTCGACGCGGCGATGAAGCGGGGCCTCAAGGTGCAGGCGTCCCTGGAGCGCTTCATGAAGTGCGGGATCGGGATCTGCGATGCCTGCGCCTTCGACGACCGTCTCGTGTGCGTGGACGGCCCCGTGTTCACGGGAGCCCAGCTCGCGGCCTCCAAGGACTTCGGCGCGTACCGGCGGACGAAGGACGGCCGCCGCGTCGAGCTCTGAGCGCAACCCTTTATCCGCGAACTCCCTTGCCGCGGCCCGTGTCCGATGCCGCCTTCGATGGTTTCGTGAAGAGCATCTTCGACTGGTACACGAAGTGGGACCCGCTCATGGCGACCTCGGTCGGGATCCACCGCTACGATCACCTCCTCCCCAAGGGCACGTACGAGGCCGTCCAGGAGGAGACCCGCAGGACCAAGGAGGCACTGCGCCACCTGGAACGGTTCGATCCCAAGACGCTCTCCCCCGGGAAGCGGATCGACCACGGCGTCCTGCGGAACGCACTCCGCCTCTGGATCTTCCAAAACGAGGAACTCCGGATATGGGAGTCGCGACCCAGCGGCGCGGAGGACCTCGGGAGCGCCGTGTTCCTCGTCTTCATGCGCAACTTCGCGCCCCTGCCCGAGCGGCTGGCGAGCATCACGGGGCGGCTCGAGCGCGGTCCCCAGTACCTCCGGGAGACGAAGAGCCGGGTCCGCAAGCCCACGCGGCTTTGGTCCGAGATTGGGATCGAGTCGGCCCAGCAGACGCCCGCCTTCCTGGGCATCGTCGAGGCCACGGGCAAGGAGGCGCTCCCCGCGGCGGAGTTCGCCAGACTCCAGG
>DASQGG010000142.1 GCA_035632695.1 Thermoplasmata archaeon | reverse complement strand
TTTTTATCGACGAGCCCATGATCGCGCAGCTCCGCCAGGACCAGGCCGCCGAGCAGGTGGCCAACGTGGCCACGATGCCGGGCATCGTGGGCCGCTCCCTGGCCATGCCGGACATCCACTGGGGTTACGGTTTTCCGATCGGCGGTGTCGCGGCGTTCGACCACGACGAAGGCGTGATCTCTCCCGGCGGGATAGGTTACGATGTGAACTGCGGCGTCCGCCTCCTCCGCACGGACCTCAGCGAGTCTGAGGTGCGCCCGAAGATCCGTGAACTCACGGACACGATCTTCCACAACGTACCGAGCGGCGTGGGGGAGGGTGGGCTCGTGAAGGTCTCCCGCCAGGACCTCGGGCGGCTGGCGACAGAGGGCGTCGCGTGGTCCGTGGAGAAGGGCTATGCGTGGCCCGAGGACCCGCTCCACATCGAGGCGGGCGGTCACCTCGCGTCCGCGTCGTTCGACAAGGTGAGCGACCGCGCGATCACCCGCGGCAAGGACCAGGTCGGGAGCCTGGGTTCGGGCAACCACTTCCTCGAGGTGCAGAAGATCGACCGGATTTACGATGAGGCCGCGGCGAAGGCCCTCGGCCTCCGGCGGCCGGACCAGGTGTGCGTGATGATCCACACGGGTTCCCGCGGGTTCGGGCATCAGATCGCCTCGGACTACATCGCGACCTGCGAGAGCGTCGTGAAGCGCGAGAGGATCGACCTCCCGGACCTGCAGCTCGCCTGCGCCCCGGTCCATTCTAAGGAGGGCCAGGACTACTGGGCCGCAATGTGCTGCGGCGCGAACTTCGCCTGGAACAACCGCCAGGTCATCACGCATGGGATCCGCAACGCGTTCGCCAAGTCGTTCGGTCGCTCGGCCGAAGACCTGGGTTTGGAAATCGTCTACGACGTGTGCCACAACATCGGGAAGATCGAAGAGCATGAGGTCGAGGGGCATCGTCGCAAGGTGGTCGTCCACCGCAAGGGCGCGACCCGAGCGTTCCCCGCGGGACACCCCGAGACGCCGTCGAAGTACCGCGAGATCGGCCAACCCGTCCTGATCCCGGGCGACATGGGCACCTGCTCGTTCGTGCTCGTGGGCCTGCCGACGGCCATGACGCGCTCCTTCGGGTCGAGCTGTCACGGCGCGGGCCGACGCATGTCCCGGGCCGCGGCGACCCGAACGTACCGGGCGAACGAGGTCGTGAAGCAGCTCGGGGACCGAGGCATCTACATCCACGCGGCCACCAAAGCGGGCATCGTCGAGGAGGCGCCGGGCGCCTACAAGAATGTCGAGGACGTGGTCCGGATTGCAGAAGGCGCGGGGCTCACGAAGATCGTCGCGCGGATGGTCCCCATCGGGGTCGTCAAAGGATGAGGCTCACCCTGAAACCCATCGGGCCTGTGGATCGCGGTGTCCTGGCCCGCCTGGCCGATCGCCTCCAGGAGTTCGGCGAGGTGGACACGGCGTCCGTGGCGCCTCTTCCGGCCGACGGCCTTGAGCGGACCCGGGGACAGTACCGGGCCACCCGCCTCTTCGACGTGTGCCTCGCGGAACCCGGCGACCGCGTCCTCGGGGTCACGGAGGCCGACCTGTACGAGGGCGAGCTCCGGTCCGTGTTCGGGTACGCGCAAATCGAAGGACGCGCGGCCGTGATCTCCCTCGCGCGATTGCGTGGACGGCCGCCGAGCGCGCGCACGCCACGGCGGCTCCTGGCCCGCACGACCGCACGGAGGCATAAGAGGTTCCTCGACCGCTGCGAGAAGGAGGCGGTCCACGAGCTCGGTCACACGCTGGGGCTCGCCCACCACGACGGCCATCCGGAGTGCGTCATGTTCTACTCCGAGCGCCTCTCCGACACGGACCGCAAGGGCCGGACGTACTGCCCGGCCTGCTCGGACCGGGCGGACCTCATCTTGAAGCGCCTAGGAACGTGAACGCGGCGTTCGTCTCGAAGGCTCCCCCGTACCGCTTGGGAAGCTCCCGTTCCAGGAAGGCTACGCCGCGCTCGAACTCCCCGGGCGGGAGCAGGTCGAACGTGGAGATGTACTTCCGGCGGACACGATCCAGCTCCTGGGGAACCGTCAGGGTGCGGCGGAGCGGCCGTTCCTCGACCACGACCTGCGTGAAGCCTGCGGCCTTGAGCCCGTCAACGATGCGGTCGATCCCGGGGAAGCGAGCTCGGTCGATCTGCAGGAGGCTCGGGAACGCCTCGTCCAAGATGCCCAGGGTCCGCGTCCGCATGTCCGACGTGGCAATCGCAACACGGCGCGAGACACGAGCCACCTCCCGGAGCGCTGCGCGGAGGTCCGCGAGCTGGTGAAGTACCATGACGAGGAGAGTCACATCGAACGCGTCCACCCGAAACGGGAGCGCGTGCGCATCCGCGCGGACCCGGTCAAAGGGCCCTTTGCCCGCAGCACGGGCGAGCATGTCGAGGGAGATGTCCGCCGCGACGACCTGGGCGCCCTCGGCAGCGATCTTGGAGAAACGGCCCGTCCCCGCTCCGAGGTCCAGGACCCGGTCTCCCCGGCGCAGCCGGCCCACCTCGGAGAGCGTGGCGAACCAGTACTCGCGGTCCAAGGGCTCGCTCCCGCGCACCTCGTCGTAGTCGGCCGCGAGCCGCGCGTAGTCCACGGGCACGAAACGCGCAAGAACGGATCGGGATATCAGGGTGTCGGGGCTGTCCATGGCCATCGCGGAGTTCAGCATTTCGCCGACCGGGAAGGGGGAGAGCGTCTCGGAGTATGTGGCCCGATGCGTCGACCTGATCGACCGGAGCGGCCTCCCGTACCGCCTGAACCCCATGGGGACCGTGGTGGAAGGACCGCTCGAGGAAATCATGGCCCTCATCCTCCGCTGCCACCAGGCCGTCTCCGCGGACTGCGATCGGGTGTCCACAATCATCAAGATCGACGACCGGAAGGGCGCGGCCAACCAGATCGTGCAGAAGGTCGACAAGATCGAACGGATCCTGGGTCGCAAGCTGCGGACCTGACCCCTCGCCCAAGGTTTAACTAGACACGCTCGGATGCGCGGCCGATGATCACCGCCACCGAGATGCGGGTCCTCGACCGGAACGCGCAGCACTTTGGCGTGTCCATCCTCGACCTCATGGAGAACGCCGGCCGGGCCGTGGCCGACGCGGCCCGCCACGAGTTCGGCATCGCGGGGAAGAAGGTCCTCGTCGTCTGCGGCACGGGGAACAACGGGGGCGACGGCCTCGTCGCCGCCCGCCTCCTGGCGGAGGAGGCCAAGGTCACCGTCCTCCTGGCCCGGTCGCCCGATCAGTTCGCGACCGAGGAAGCCCGCACGAACTTCGCCCGGCTGAAGGGCGTCCCGCTCTACGAGGGGCTCGAACGGAGCGAGACCTCCATGGCTGAGGCCGATCTGGTCGTCGACGCCCTCCTGGGCATCGGCGTCGACGGACCGCTTCGCGAACCCTACGCGACGGTCATCCGCGAGATGAACGCGTCCGGCAAGCCGATCCTGAGCGTGGACGTGCCCAGCGGCCTGGGCTCGGGGATCGCGGTCAAGCCGAAGGTCACGGTCACGCTGCACGACGCGAAGGAGGGCATGACCCCGGAGAACTCCGGCACGATTCGTATCGCGGACATCGGCATCCCGGCGCAGGTCGCGCGGACGATCGGTCCCGGCGAGTTCTTCCTGTTCCCTCGCCCCAAGGCCGAAAGCCACAAGGGCCAGAACGGGAGCCTCCTCATCATCGCGGGGGGACCGTTCACGGGCGCCCCGGCCCTGGTCGCCATGGGCGCCCTCGGGATGGGAGCCGACCTCGTGCACATCGCCACGCCGGCCCTCGCCGCCGAGATCGTCGCCTCGTACTCCCCCAACTTCATCGTCCATCCCCTCGTCGGGCACCGCCTCCTCAACGAGGATCTCGAGGTCATCCTGGACCTTGCCGCGAAGGCGGACGCGATCGCGATCGGGCCGGGACTCGGGGACGCCGTCGGTACGCTCGCCACGGTCCGGGCGGTCATCAAAGGCGTGGACAAGCCCATCGTCTTCGATGCGGACGCCATCCGGGCCGTGGGCCAGGAACCCACGATCCTCGCGCGCAAGCGGGCTGTGGCAACGCCCCACTCGCGGGAGTTCACCGCGCTCACCGGGAAGACGCTCCCGGACGCGGTCGAGGAGAAGGCCAAGATGGTCCAGGAAGCCGCCCGCGTCCTGGGCATCACGATTCTCCTCAAGGGCCACGTGGACATCGTGAGCGACGGCGCACGGACGAAGTTGAACTACACGGGAAATCCGGGCATGACCGTGGGCGGGACCGGCGACGTGCTCTGCGGTGCCGTGGGCGGGCTTCTCTGCAAGGGCGTCGCCCCGTTCGACGCGGCGCGCCTCGGCGCCTTCTCCAACGGATTCGCGGGCGACTTGGCGTTCAAGGTCAAGAGCTACGGCCTCACCGCGACCGACGTTGCGGACAACCTGGGCCGCGTCCTCGCGGAGTTCCTCGTCTGACTCCGGGGTTCAGTGCGTGCCCGGCGGGAAGACGATCTGTCGAGCCTGCCAATACGTCGGATCGAGGTACCGCAGCAGGTCCGGGTTGTGGCCCCGCCGGACGCTGGAGAAGTAGGCGAAGAGGTACAGGGGAATAATATTCAGGAACGGAGATACAAGTTCGTCCACCTTCGGTACGAAGACGGCTTCCTCGGCCGCGGCTTCCACCTCCCGGTCCCCCTCCGAGGCGACGGCCACCACGTGGGCCCCGACCGTCCGGGCCGCTCGGATCAGGTCGAGTGCGCGGGCACGGGAGCCACCTTGGGTCGCCACGACGAAGACGAGACGTTCCCGGTTCAGGGACTGCCATGACCCGTGCAGGAAATCCTCCGTCTCCATGCCGAGGGCGGGCAGGAAACTTGTCTCCCGAATCTTGAGCGCGGCCTCGAACGCCGTGGGAAGGTTCGGGCCCGCTCCGAAGATGGACACGGACTCCCGCGCAAGATGCTCCGTCGCGAGGTCTTCGCACATCTTCTCCGTGGACCGGATCACCTCTTCCAAGAGGGAGGGGAAGGCGTGGAATGCCTCGAATACGGGCCCGACCTGCGGTCGCGGTTCGCGGCCGGCGGCGAGACGCCACTCGAGCGCGACCTGGGCCGCAGCGAGCGCACCCGCCACGTAGCACTTGGTGTGGCAGCGAGAGAGATCGGGGCCGTTGCCCGCGACCAAGGTTGCATCGGACGCGGTGGCGATGGGACGATCCGGAAAGTGCGTGACCCCCACGGTCCGGGCACCTCTCGCCCGCGCCTCCCGGAGCGCGTCCACGGTGGTCTTGGTAATCCCGCTGTGCGAGACCCCGATCACTCCCGAGGACCGATCGGTCCGGGGGCCGTACCGCGCGAGCTCGAATGCGGTGACCGACGCGGAGCGGATTCGCTCGCTCGACGTCGCACCGGCGAATCGCTGCGCCAGCATCGCCGAGTAGAACGCGGTGCCGCAACCCGTGAAGGCCAGGAAAGACCGATCCGCCAGCTGGGCCGCCTCGCTCCGCGCAGGGTCCGCGATCCTCCGGAGGGTCTCTCGGAAGGAGTCCGGGATCTCGTGGATCATGTCGTACGTGTGGAACGGATGGGCGGTCCGATCGGGCGTGGGAATCGGAGACAGCGCGGCGGAAGCCATGGGGCCCGCTCATGGCGCGCGGACATAACACTTTTGCCCCGACATCCGCGTCTGGTGCGGCGACCGCGGAAGGGTTAAGGGCGCCGGTCCCTTCCGCGACGCGTGGACCTCGAGCCCGTGCCCGATTCGCCGTCGCTCCTCGCGGGCGACACGCTCGTCGTGGCAGACCTCCACGTCGGACTCGAGGAGGAGCTCCGCGAGAAGGGCGTCCAGATCCCGAGCCGAGCCGAGGTCATGGGCCGGCGGCTCGCTGACCTCGCGTCGAGGACGGGCGCGACCCGCCTCGTAGTCCTGGGGGACGTGAAGCACCTCGTGCCTCGGATGGCATCCCGGGAGCGGCGCGACGTGTACGTGCTGTTCCGAGATCTGGGAGAGTGTTTCGCCTCCATCACGATCGCCCAGGGGAACCACGACGGGATCCTGAGGAACATCTTGCCGCGGAACGTCCGCTTTCGCTCCCCGTACGGGTTTCGCGAGGGCGATGTGGGCTACTGCCACGGCCATGCGTGGCCCTACAAGAAGGTCATGGAGGCGCGCACCTTGGTCATGGGACACAACCATCCCGCGGTGGGCTTCCGGGACGCGTTCGGGCGTCGAGAGATCGTTCCGTGCTGGATGCGCCTCCCCTTCGCCCGCACGTCGAAGCGCTACCCGAAGCTCCCACGCGAGGCGATCGTGGTCCCCGCGTTCAACGAGCTCTGCGGCGGGATGCCCGTGAACGACGTCCGCGCGCGGTTCCTAGGCCCGCTCTTCCGCGAGGGATTACTTCTCGTGGACCAGGCCTCCCTACACCTCCTGGACGGAACGAACCTGGGGCGCCTCGCGGACGTCCGGGTGGACCTGGGCTTCTGGCCCGAGGACTACCGCCAGTGAGGTTCGTACCAGGGAGCGACCGCGGGCGCTACTGGGGCGCCTGCTCGTCCACCGTCGAGCACGACGTGATGCGGACCACATCCGCCGCTTTGGTCCTGGGCCACACGACCCGCCGGAGGCGGTACGCCTTCGTGACCTCGGCATCCATCCTGCCCTGCGGCGGAAAGGGGTCGCGATGCTGGACGAGTGCGTCCCTCCTCCAGGTGCGATCGGTCTTCAGGTTTGTGTACGTCGCGCGGCCCAGAAGTTCGACCCCATCTCCTGTGGTGAAGTCGGGAACCAACAGGGTGAACGCCCCGGTCGCCCGGATGTTTCCGGCGCTCTTGAACACCCCATCGCCCACGAACTCCGTCCAGGTCAGGCGTCGCCCCGGGGCGTCAAGGCTCAGGAATCCCGGAGGCCCGCCGCGATGGGCCACATCGGGCCCGCCGTCGGGGCCGGCTGTCGCGAGGAACGCGGTCTCCGCGCCCGCAACGAGCGCGATGAGGTCGGGATTCGCGGTGGACACGGGCTCGCGTCTCGAAGGCCCCACCCGCACCTCGGATTCCAGGGAAACGAACGGGGCCATGTACTTCCGACAGAGGGTGAACGTCTCCAGGGGCACCAGCTCGGCCGCCCCATCCCTCCGGATTAGGTTGCCGTTCAGCCTCACCCGGCGTGCCCGGGGCAGATTGATGGCAAGGCCGCCGCACCGGCCGGAGGGGAGGGCGTCCGCCCACATCGGATGGAATCGGATCCGGAGGTCCGGACCGTCCGGAATCTGGACGAGGGAGGGCTCACCTGCCAGCACGGTGAAGCGCAACTCGTCCCCGGAGGAGGCCGCGAACACGAAGAGGTCCGCGTCGTGGGCGAACTCCTCGATGGGCCCGACCCATCGCGAGAGGATGTCCGCAATCCGGCTCGTCTTCGCTTCTTGCTGGATCGCGATCTGTCCGTCGTGGTATTTGAGCGGCGGCATACGAACGCTTCCCCTTCCGGGCCCCCGCCATGAAGCCCGACGGTTAAAGCGGGTCTTCCCAGTCGGCCGGACGCGGCGTGCGGGGCCGTCCGAACCAACCCCAATCGTTTTCCCGGGGACTCCGTTGACCCCAGGAGGTTTGGGAATGCAACACGGCGAGGTCGTTCTGGAGACGGTGGACTCGAGGGTGCTCCGAGGAAACCCCCTCAGGGATCCAACGAGGCGCACGCTGGCGCTCTATCTGCCTCCGGGCTACGATGCGACGAAACGGTATCCGATCGTCTACGGCATCGTGGGCTACACGGGGACGGGCCGCAGCCTGTTCAACGTGGATCCGCTTTCCGAGGATCTCGCGTCGAAGATGGATCGTCTCATCGCCTCCGGAAGGTGCGGGCCGATGATCATCGCCGCGCCGGACTGCTTCACCAAGGTGGGCGGGAACCAGTACATCAACTCGTCCGCGACGGGTGCCTACGATGACTACCTGCGGAAGGAGGTCGTTCCCTTCGTCGAGCGGCGGTACCGCGTGGGGCGCCGCGGCATCTGGGGCAAGTCGTCCGGCGGGTACGGGTCCATCGTCCAGGGCATGCTCCACCCGGAAACGTGGTCGGCCCTCGCGGACCACTCGGGCGACTCCTGCTTCGAGCTGTGCTACATCCAAGACTTTCCGCCGGCTCTGGCGGCGTTCCGGGAACACGGCGGCCCGGCGGGGTGGCTGCGGTGGTACTGGCGCCAGCCGAATCGGCGGAAGAACGAGTTCGCCTCGGTCCTGAACACGGTGGGCATGGCCGCCGCCTACTCGCCGAACCCGCGGAGCAAGGAACTCGGGACGGACTTCCCTTTCGACCTGGAGACGGGCGAGTGGCGGCCGGAGGTGTGGGAACGGTGGCGGCGCTGGGACCCCGTGGTCATGGTCGACCGGTACGCCCGACGCCTGCGCCGCATGCGGCTCGTGTACATCGACTGCGGCACGAGGGACCAGTACAACCTGATCTGGGGTGCACGCGCCCTGCACCGCAAGCTCACCGCCCACGGCGTGAGCCACGTGTACGAGGAGTTCGACGACACGCACTCCTACGTCACGCACCGGTACGACGTTTCCCTGCCCCTCCTGTGGAGGGCCCTGAAGGCGTAGTCAGACGAAGGATTCCTTCTCCGCCAGCTCCGCCTGACGAATCAGGTCCTTCACGATCGCGCGGACGCGGCCCACAATCCCCCGGTACATGGAGGCCACGGTGGGACTCAAGCCCTTCTCGGGCCAATCCTCCGTGCCCACGCAGACGTTGACCACTTCAATCCGCGGCAGGGTGTGCCCCATGAGGCGCGCATACTCGATCGCGCTCGCCAAGTCCTCCGAGCGCGCAGGATGGACGCCCCATCCACCGTCCAGGGCGTAGGTGCTCCCCAGGGAAACGTGGCCCACGCGCCCGCAGTACGTGAGGGCCTTCAGGATAATCACGAGATCGAAGTCGTGGAGGATCTCCGAGAACCCGGGAAACTCGGAGCCGGAGCGGACCTCGACCCCGTCGAACGCGCTGAACAAGGATCGGGCCAAGCGGCCCCCGATCCCGGGGTTCCCTTGTGTGGGATCGCCCAGCCCCAACACGAGGATGCGGAGTTCAGGGGCCGCGAGCATCAGCTCCTCCGCCGAGGCCTTGCGGTGCTCGAGGCAGATCCCTTCGTGCTTCGCCCTCCGCGACGTAGCCTACGACTACCGCCCCCTGTATGCATTGCCGGTCGATTATGCTAGCGGCGCGCGTCAGCTTCGGTGACCTCCACTGCCGACCATCCTTGCGTTACCCGTACGCTGAATCGTGGACGTGTACCGAGAAGTGCGGAGCCCACGCTCATGCCCCGCGCACGAGTCTGATTCGCGCCAATCTGGCCAAAGGGGCCCACACGCCGCGGAGCCCGGCAATCCCCGCGAGGACCCCCGCGCCCGCGACCACGGCCGCGGCGCCCGCGGCCTGTGTCACGGAGACTCCACGACCGGCCGTCACGACGCTCAGGCACCAGGTGACCGGAAATGCAAGGACGAGCATCGAGCTCGCCACGGAGAGGTCCACGGTCTTGAGGCCCGCGTACCATGTCGTCACGAAGGCGAAGAGCAAGAGCGCGCTCACGGCGAGGTTCATCCAGTCCGCGGAGCCGAAGCCCGCGATCGAGGAGGCTTGGCCCGTGATTCCAAGGTACGCGACGAGGAAGACCGCACCGAACCCCATCCGCCCCAGGGCGACGGTCCCCGACGGCAGGCTCTTGAGAGCGCTCTTGGACAGGGTATACTCCGCCGCCCAGAGGACCGTCGCCAGGAGCACGTACGCGGTTCCGTCCGTCCACACGGGACCCGTCAGGCTCAGTAGGAGGACGTTACCGCCAAGGAGCAATCCCGCCGCAACCGCGAAGCGCCGCGGCACCTTCTCACGCAGGACGAGCACGCCAAGGACCGTGGCCACGAGGAAGAGACTGCGGTACCCCAGGCTCGCGGTTGCCGCACCGCCCTCGCCGGCGGCCAGCTGGAAGCCGTGGAAGTACAGGAGGAAAGGCACGGCGCCGCCGACGAGGCCGATCGCCGCGAGGCGCAGCCAGTCCGTGCGGCGGAGCCGCAGGCGCGTGCCGCGGCTGAGGAGGACCGCTATGGGGACGAGCATCCCGGCGACCGCGGCATTCCGAACCGCGATCCAGGCGTCCACGTCGGTGCCCTGGACAGCCTTGAAGTTCACGAAGTTGGAGATGCCGCTCACGAGCACGGTCACAAGGACGAGCGCGATCCCGGGACGCAGGGCCCGAGTCGCCGACACCGAATTCGTTCTTGCCATACGATCACGCTCCGATTCCGCGGGAAACTTGGATCGCGGAGGCCTGGCCGGCGAAGCCGTCCCGGGACGCGGGTGATGAGGCCATTAACGCACCCCGTGCGCAGGCTCCGATTCCTGCCGGCGTCCGCGATCGGTAAGCTGGACTTCCACGAGGGCGATTCCCGCCCCCGACGTGACCAAGAGAGGAGAGCCGCACCGAGGGCACAGCAGGACGGCGGGCGGTTCGCACAGCTCGGGATCGAGATCTGCGGCGGAGCCTGTGAACCCGCACGATGGACACGCGGCCTTCCCCGGGACCTCCGTGATCTCGAGGGACGACGACTCTAGGGGCGTCCCCTGCGTGAGGATCGTGTACGCGGTCTCCAAGGACTCGCGGGAGGCGAGTGTGAACTCCCCGACCTCGATGCGCACGCAACGGGCGGGACGGCCGTCGGCCTTACGGCACGTCTCCACCGCAAGGTCTACCACATCCTGCATCAACCCATACTCATGCATGGGCGGGCACCTCCGGGGCCGGCGCATCCGGCACCGCGTATCCCCACTCCCGCGCGGCCGTGACAACTGCAGCGACGAGCCGCGGCAGGGCCGCGACCACCTCGGACCCGGGTGGAGAGCCAATGCGCTGGGCGATGTCGATTTCGACGCCGAAGATCCGCAGGCGATGCGGCACGGAGAGCCCCGATGCGCGGGCCAGGCCAAGCGCCTCGGGCAGGCCGACGTAGTGCGCGGACGGCACGGACATCTCGGCGAGGTCGGCGCCGCGGAGTTCGCGGATGGTCCCCGGATGGTCTCCCGCGACCGAGTCAACCACGATCGCATCCTCAAAGCCCTGGAGGTGCTCGAGGAGATAGAGCCCGGACTGGACGGACGTGCGGACCGCCACTTCGGGCCCCTCGCAGCCTCGGAGGGCGTCCGCCGCCAGGAGGCCGATGCCGTCGTCCCCGAGCAGGTCGTTCCCCAGGCCGAGGATCACAAGAGCCATGCTCAGCCGTCCTGTCGGATCTCCCGCACGACGCGCCCGTCCGGCCCGTGGATCTGCAGGAGGAGGGGCATGTGGCCAGGCAGGGAGTGGGTCGCGCACGCGTGGCACGGATCGTACGCGCGGAAGGCCATCTCGACCTGGTTCAGGATGCCGTCGTCGACGACGCCTTTGTGGATCATGCTCCGAGCCGCCTTGTCCACAGACATCGCGATCCGTGCGGCGTTGTGCTGCGTCGCCACGATGAGGTTCGCGGACGTGAGCACGCCCCGTTCGTCGCTCGTGTAGTGATGGATCAGAACCCCCCGCGGCGCCTCCACCACTCCGATCCCTTCCTTGGGCGTCTCCGTGGGAAGGGTCCGGATGTCGGGGTCCACGATTCCAGGGTCGTGCGCGAGTTCCTGGAGGCGCTCGGCCGCATACACGATCTCGATGACCCGCGCCCAATGGTTCGCGAGCGTGTGGTGGACCGGTTTGCCGCCGAGCGTTTCGAAGTACTTCTCATAGAGCCACGAGGCACGGGGGGTTGCCATCCCGCTGCAGGCATTGAGCCGGGCGAGAGGTGCAACGCTGTACACCCCGCTGTCCTCCCCGTCTACGAACCCCTTCCAGCCGATCTTCTTGAGGAAGGGGAACTTCACATAGGTCCAGGGTTCCGAGTGCTCCGCGATGTAGTCCAGGTACTGCTGCGCCGGGAACCGCGCGACCTCCGCCCCCGTCGGGTTCACGACTCGCAACTGCCCGTCGTAGAAGTTCTCGTGGAGCTGCGAGTCCACGAGGCCCATGTAGTGGGTGCGGTGCGTGTACGCGTCCGACATGATCATCTTGACGTAGGCGGGGTTCTCGAGGACGACGTCCTCGAACAGCTTCTCGCAGAACTGCGCGAACTCGAGGGCACGGGTGGCCGTCTCCTTGAATCGCGTCTGCATCTCCGGGGTGACGGCCTTTGCGACGCCGCCAGGGAGGCCGAACACCGGATGAATCGTCTTGCCGCCGAGCTCCGTGAGGATCCCGCGCAGCTCCTTCCGCATCGCGATGACCCGCTTCCCGATCTCCAAGCCCGCTTTCTGGATCACCCCGAGCACGTTGCGCTCCGCCTTGGGGGCTGTGGGGCCGACCACGAAGTCAGGCCCGCCCAAGAAGAAGAGGTGGAGTGCGTGATCCTCCAGCATGAAGACGCTGTACAGCATCTCGCGGATCATCTTGGCGGCCGGGGGCGGATCCACCTTGAACAGATCGTCCAGGGCCTTGGAAGCAGCGGTGTGGTGGGCGGTCGGGCACACGCCGCAGATGCGGGACGTGATCTGCGGCGCGTCCTCGGCCTGCCGGCCCACGAGGAAGTTCTCAAAGCCACGAAGCTCCGGGACCTGGAAGTACGCCCGCGACACCTCGCCCTTCCCATCGAGGAAGATCGTGATCTTCCCGTGACCTTCGAGCCGTGTGATGGGGTTGATTACGACGGGGTCAGCCATGGGCTTTCACCCCTCGCGAGCGCATGAGGATGGAGCGTGGCAGCGCATACCGGTAGAACGTACCCACCGGGTCCGGGACGGCCTCCATGGCCCGTCGGATGTCCGCCTCGTCGTCGAAGTCCAGGATGGACGCGAGGTAGGAGATGCCCTTCGCACCCTGGTCCCGCACCTCGTCCGTGGGACCGAAGCAACCCGTGCAGGGCATGGCTCCCTTCACGCAGAGGGCCTCGCACCCGCCGCGCGTGACCGGGCCGAGGCATAAGACTCCCTGGGCGAGAAGGCACTTCTCCGGATCCACCTTCGTGAGATGGACCCGCTTCAGCTCCTTGATCAGGAGCTTCTCGGGCTTGGTCTCGTTCAGGGGGCACTCGTGACATAGGGCCCGCGTGCCTGCGAGCACAGCGCCCTTCGGGGGCAGCTCCCCCTTGAGGAGCGCGGTCACCGCGTTCCCGATGAGCTTCGGGGTCGGGGGGCAGCCGGGGAGGTAGTAATCCACGTCGATCACCTGGTCCAGCGACTTCACCACGTCCCAGAACGCGGGAAGCTCGAGCGTGCCCTCGGGAACCTCCACCCTCTCCCGCGGTTCCTGGGATCCTCCGTCGGCCACGCTGGGCGCCTTGTGATAGTACCACTCGAAGATCGAACGCCGGTCCCAGAGGTTCGCGAGTCCGGGGATGCCTCCCAGGTGGGAGCAGCTCCCGAACGCGATCACGTACTTCGACTTCCGACGGAGGAGGCGGACCATGTCCTCCTGCTCCGAGAGACGGACGGCCCCGTTGATGAAGCTCACCGTGATGCCGCCGTCGGGCAGCGCCTCGACGTCGGTGACCTTGAAGTCCAAAGCCACGGGCCAGAACACGATATCGACCGCGGCCACCACGTCTAGGACGCCCTCTGCGAGATCCACCACGGCCTCCTCGCAACCGCCGCACGAGGCGCACCAGTAGAAGGCCACCTTGGGTTTCCCTGCCATTCAATCGCCCCCGTCGAGATCGAGTGGGCCCAACCTCCGGACCTGCTCGGTCATGTCCTCGACGACCCTGCGGAACTTCTCCGCCTCCGAGGCGGAAATCCATTCGAGTCGGAGCCGACCTTCCTCGAAGCCCATCTGGGAGAGCATCTTCTTGAGGAGGGTGTACCGCCTCAGGGTCTTGTAGTTCCCCGAGCTGTAGTGGCAGTCCCGCGGATGGCAGCCGCAGAGCAGGACTCCGTCGGCGCCCTTCTCGAACGCCGTCAGGACGAACTGGGGGTCCACACGGCCGGAGCACATCGTGCGGATCAGCCGCACGTTCGAGGCGTACCGGGAGCGGGCGACGCCCGCCGCGTCGGCCGCGATGTAGGTGCACCAGTTGCACACGAAGGCGACGATCCTCGGTTCGAACTCCGGCTTGCGCATCTCTGGCTTCGGAATCTCCATCATCGCGAGAGCACCCCCTCGAGCTCATGGAGGAGCTGATCGTCCTCGAACATCTTCTGGGAAATGGCTCCGCTCGGGCACGCGGCGACGCACACACCACATCCCTTGCAGAGGACGTCGCTGATCCGAGCCACCATCTTCTCCCGGTCCAGCTCGATCGCGTTGTAGGGACACAGGGGGATGCAGATCTGGCAACCGGAGCACAGTCCCTCCTCGATGGATGCGAGGTTGGGTTCGAGCTGGATGGATCCCTTGCTGGTGAGGGCGATGGCCTCGGCTGCCGCGGCCTCGGCCTGCGCCACCGTCTCCGGGATGTCCTTAGGGCCCTGGCAGGTCCCGGCGATGAAGATGCCGTCGGTCATCGTGGACACGGGCGCCAGCTTCGGGTGTTTCTCCAGGAAGAACCCCTCGGAGCTGCACGACATGTTGAGCATCCGACGCACCTCTTCCCGGTCCGGTTGAGGCTCGATCGCCACGCTGAGGATGACCATGTCCACGGGCACCCTGCGGATCACGCCGAGGAGCGTGTCCTCGGCCACGACCGTGAGCCTGCCCTCCTCCGCGGGGTTCTCGGCCAGATCCGTGACCTCGGCCACCTTGCCCCGCACGAGATGCAGGTTCTCTGCGATGAGGCGGTGGTAGAACTCCTCGTAGCCCTTGCCCGGCGTCCGCATGTCGATGTAGAAATTGTAGACCTCCGCCCCGGTCCGCTCTTTCACGAGGTGGGCAAGCTTCAAGGAGTACATGCAGCAGACCTTGGAGCAGTACGTGTTGTAGTGCTCGTCCCGCGAACCGACGCAGTGCACGATGGCCACCGCCTTCGGCGTGCGTCCGTCCCGAAGGAGGATTTCCCCACCCGTGGGCCCGTTCGAGGCGGCGAGCCGCTCGACCTCCAGGGCATTAAACACGCCGGGCAGCCGCCCGTAGCCGTAGTTCGTCATCCGGGCCGCGTCGAAGACATGGAATCCGGTCGCGACGATGATCGTCCCCACATCAAGCTCCACAATCTGCTCCTTCTGCTGGAAGTCGATCGCATCGCGATCCCCGCATGCGTCCACGCAGGTCTGCTTGCAGCGACCCGTCTTGAACTCGATGCACGTGCCCGGATCGATCACGGCCACCAGGGGCACCGCCTGCGCGAAGGGGATGTAGATGGGCTTCCGCTTGCCCAGGCCGAGATCGAACTCGCTCGGGAACTTCGCCGTCTTGTATACGCATTGCTCGATGCACTCGAAGCATCCGACGCACTTCGCCTCGTCCACATACCGCGGCCTGCGCCGCACCCGGACCTTGAAGTTCCCCACGAAGCCGTCCACGCCAACGACGTCGGAGTAGGACAGCAGGGTAATGTCGGGATGGTTCTTCACCGCCGTCATCTTGGGCGTGAGAATGCACGCGGCGCAGTCCAGGGTGGGGAACGTCTTGTCGAACTTGGCCATGTGGCCCCCGATGGAGGGTTCCCGTTCAACCAGGTAGACATGGCGTCCCGCCTCTGCCGCCGTCAGCGCAGCTTGGATGCCCGCGATGCCACCGCCGACGATGAGCACCTCGCTGCGAACGGGTACGGAGCGGCGCTCGAGCGGGGAGTGGAGGGCCACACGGGCTACGCCGGCGGCCACCAGCGCCTTGGCCTTCTCCGTGGCCTGCCGCGGGTCCTTCGTGACCCAGGACACCTGCTCGCGGATGTTCACCATGTGCACGAGGAATGGGTTGGCTCCCGCACTCTCCGCGGCCCGGCGGAAGGTGGCCTCGTGGAGGTGGGGCGAGCAGGAGGCCACGACGACGCGGTTCACCCTCATCTCGCGGATGTCCTTCTGGATGGTCTCTTGGCCCGGGCTCGAGCACATGTACTTGTACTCCCGGGCGACGACGACGCCCTTGAGGCCCTTCGCGTAGTCCACCACATCGGGCACGTTCACGACGCTCGCGATGTTGAACCCGCAGTCGCAGATGTACACTCCGATCTTCGGCGGCTCCGTCATAGAGCTTCCTCCACGAGTTCGATGATGTCTCGCACCTGAAGCGAGGCCTCGAGTCCGGCGGCCTTCACCGCGTCGGTGAACATGACGTAGTCCTTGGGGCAGGCGACCGCGAGCACGGTCACTCCCTCCAGGGACGCGGCCTCCCGGACCCGCATGTCCGCGGGCCGCTGCTTCTCCCCCGCGATCTCCTCCATCCAGATCCGGCCGCCGCCCGCCCCGCAACAGAAGCTCTTCCACCGGTTCCGGGGCATCTCGACGAGTTCCACGCCGACCGCTTGGAGGATCCTGCGCGGCGCGTCGTACACACCGTTGTATCGGCCCAGGTAGCACGGGTCGTGGTACGTGACCCGGTAGGGGAGACGCTTCGAGAACCGGAGCCGGCCCGACCCGATGAGCTCGTCCAGCAGTTCCGTGTAGTGGAGCACCCGCCCGCCGTTCGCGCGGGGGTACTCGTTCTTCAATGTGTTGTACGTGTGCGGATCAGTGGTGACGATGTCGTGGAACCTGCACGCCCTCATGGCCTCTGCGTTGTGGTCCCGCAAGGTCTCGAAGAGGCCTTCCTCTCCGACTCGGCGGACATCGTTCCCCGCGTTCCACTCACCGTCGCTCAGGGTACCGAAATCGACTCCCGAGCGCGCGAACACGCCCGCGGTCAGGGCTGTGAGGCCCTGGCACCGGGCATCGTACGACGCGGTGTCGCCCACGACCCAGAGGAAGTCCACAGGTTCCTTCCGTGCGTCCTTGACCGGGGTGGGCCCTGAGCGGGTCCATTTCGTGCGAGCCTTGGGAGTCGCCTTGAACGAGTTGCCGTACCGGGAGAGGCTCTCCAGGGTTCCTTGGAGACCCGCGTTGAGTTCTCCTCGCGCCGTGAGGCGGCGGCGCATCTCGAGGACCTTCGACAGGTGGTTGTTGAACACGGGGCAACCGTCCACGCAGGCGTAGCAGGTCATGCAGGACCAGACGGCGTCGGGCGTCTGGACGGACAGGAACAGATCCTCCGCGGATGCGACACCCCCATCGGCAGCCGATGCCAGCGGGTTCGGACGGGTGCCCCCCTTCGCGAGGACCGCGTCCCGCAAGCGCATCATCATGTGCATGGGGTCCATGGCGGCTCCGCTCTCGTGCGCGGGACAGTTGTCCGTGCAGCGACCGCACTCCGTGCACGCGAAGGCGTTGAGCAGGGAGACCCACGTCAAATCGCGGACTGTGCCCGCTCCCGGGGATTCCACCCGCTCTGCGGCCACGGGACGCATAGCTCCCGCGGGCTCGGGTCTCCGGAAGAAGACGTTGAAGACGGCGAAGACGATGTGCGAGTGCTTCGTGTACGGGAACCAGGCCAGGAACGTGAACAGGGAGAGGATGTGGACCCACCACATGGCGGACTCTAGGCTGGGAGCGAGCCCACCCCACCCGGCGCCGGACACGGCGGCGGCGAGGAGAGCGCTGACCGGCCGCCATGACGCCATCGCGGTTGACGCATCCTGGACGATTCGGGCCGCGTTGTAGAACAGGAAGGAGACGAGGATGGTGAGGATGAAGAGCAGCATGACGATGGCCGCCCGGTTCCCTTCATGCATGAGGCGCCTGGGCTTCGAGACCGTCCGGCGGTAAATCGCCATGAGGACGCCCACGATGCCGAGGGCGGCGACGAGATCCTGCCCGAGATAGAGCGGGCCATCCAGGGGTCCCAAAGGAAGGGTGTAACCGGGGATGTACCCCGCGGTAACGATCTCCACGACGCTGAAGAAGAGGAACACGAAGGCCCAGAAGATGAACGCGTGCAGGACTCCCGCCGGGCGTTCCCGATAGATCTTCCGCTGGAAGATCCCATCCAGCACGACGTTCTTGATGCGGGCACCCAGGTGGTCCCACCAACGCTCTGGCATCCCCTTGCGGACGCCCCGGACGATCTGGAAGACCCTCGCGGAGAAGAGCAGCCCGGAGACGACGAGGATCCCGGTGAGGACCATCTGATCGAGGTTCATGCGCCCCCTTTCGCCTCCCTAAGCTTCTCGGTCAGGATCGGGACGAGCTCGAGCAGGTCCACGGTCGCCCCGTAGTGCGCGATGTCGAAGATGGGCGCCTCGGGGTCCCGGTTCACCGCGATGATCAGGTCCGACCCTTTCATGCCCTCCGTATGCTCCGGAGCGCCGCTGACCCCGAGCGCCAGGTAGAGGCGCGGCTTCACTGTCATCCCGGACCGCCCGACCTGACGACTCCGGGGAAGCCATCCCTGGTCCACGACCGGGCGGGTCGCGCACACGGCGCCCCCGAGTTCCTTGGCCAACGCCTCCAGGTCACCCAGATTGTCCTTGGACTGAATCCCCCGGCCCGCGGCGACCAGGACCGGAATCTTCCTCACGTCGAGGTCCTCCATCTTCGGCTCGACGAGTTCCAGGAACCGGACAGGGAGGGACTCGAGGGGCGCGGGTGACGAACGGATCTCGAAGGGGGGGACCTCGTCCCGCATCCCGAGCTCCCGATGGCCGGTCCCGGGCATGAGAAGCACGATTGTCAGGCCATCGCCGGGCTCGATCTGGGCCTGGAGCTTGCCGCCGCAGAGCCGGCTCGTGACGATGACGCGATCGCCCTCCGCACGGACGCCCACGCAGCCGCTCACCACGGGTGCTCCGAGGGTAAAGGACAGCGGCCCGGCCAAGTCGATGCCGAGGCTCGTGTTTCCCAGGATCACAAGCCGTGGGGACAGGTCCTTCAGCACATGCGGGAGGACGCGAGCGTACGCTGCCGGATTGGGGGTTCCGAGCCCCGCATCCTTCACGACGAGGACCTTGTCCGCGTTGAGGGGAAGCGATTGGAACGGTTTCGGATTGTCCGTAAGGATGAGGCAAGTGACGCGCCACCCGACGGACCGGGCCAGGTCGTGCGCACAGGCGAGCATCTCGAGGGTGGTATCTGTGACCTCCCCTCCCAAGTGCTCCGCGACGACGACGACCTCGCGGGGAATCATGCCATCCCACGCTCCCGAAGAATCCGGACGATCTGCTCCGCCACGCCTTTTGCGTCACCCGGGAGCATCTCGGCCTTGGCGCCTGAGGTGGGTTTGACGAGCTTCGCTGGCCGGATTCCCTCGACAACTTGAGCAGCCTCGGCCCGCTCCCGCACCTGGAGGGCGCGCTTGGCCTGTACGACCCGACTCACGGGAACGTAGCGGGGAGGTTGCTCGGCCGACTGGATCCCGAGAACGGCGGGAAGGGAGATTTCCATCACCCCGAGGCGTCCACCGGAGAACTCCTTGTGGACGGTCCCCCTGGTCCGGTCGGGATTCAGAGAGACGGACACGACACCGCCGACATAGGGAGCGGAGAGATGCATCGCCAGGAGGCCGGCGAGTCCGGCGTCCAGCTGATCGGCGGCCCAGACACCCGTGAGGATCAGGTCGTACCCCGCGGGCTTCAGCAGAGGGCCGAGGACGGAGGCGAGCCGCACGTTGTCGCCCCGGTGTTCGGGCGGCACGGGGACGAGTTCGGCCTCGTCCACCCCCTTGGCCGTGGCGGTGGCCAGGGAGTCTCTTGCCTCGTCGCCGCCCACCGCTACTGCGGTGACCCGGGCGGCGTGGCGCGCCTTGAGGATGAGCGCCTCCTCCAAGGCGTGCTCGTCCCCCTCGTTCGTGATGTGCATGACCTCGTCCTCCGCGAGGCTTCTCCCACCCTCGGAGATCACAAGTTCCTCGACGACATCCGGAACCTGCCGGAGGATCACCGCGATCTTCACGCCCGGGACCCCCCGACGAGCCCGAGGCCCTCGGCCACCATGTGGGAAATCTCGCGGACCTGGAGACGCCCCTCCAGACCTGCGGTCTTGATGGCGTCCTCGAAGCGTGGGACTTCGAGGGGGCAGGGGATGGCGAGGATCTCCGCGCCGGTCTTCGCGGCCTCTTGGACCCGCTGCATGGGCAGAGGCACCCGAGTGCGTTGCCAGATGTAGCTGTCCAGCCAGTTCGCGCCCCCACCGCCTCCGCAGCACAAGGCGTTCTCCCGGTTCCGCGGCATCTCGACGAGGCGCACGCCGGGAATCGTCTCGAGCAGGGTCCGCGGCGCCTCGTACTCTCCGTTCCGCCGGCCGATGCAGCAGGAGTCGTGGTAGGTGACCTTCGCGGTGATGTCCTTCTTCATCCGTCGCTTGAGGTCCGAGGCGCGAGCCGCCAGGAACTGGGTGTAGTGGCTGACGTCCAGCGGCGTACCCAGGCGGCGATACTCCTTGTTGAACGCGTTGTAGGCGTGGGGGTCGCCGACGAGGACCTCCTTGAACCGCCGCTTCCCCAGCTCCTCCGCGTTGTGCTGGTAGAGAACGTCAAACAGACCCTCCTCACCCTGGCTCGTGCACCGGAGGTCCCCGCTGCACCGCTCGTCCACGCCTAGGATCCCGAAGTCCACATCGAGGGCCGTGAGAATCCGAGCGAGCGCAATCGTGTCCTTGAGATTCCGCTTGTTGTAAGAGCCGAAGCACCCGACCCACCACAGGACTTCCGCGGAGTCCCCGTCATGGAGGATGGGCACCTCCACCCCCGCCTCCTTCGTCCACGCATCCCGCTTCTTGGGGGACTCGCCGAATGGATTGCCGTACCGCGAGGTCTTCTCGAAGGCGGCCTGGAGTTCCGGGGGAACGCCAACCCCGCGGCCGAGCAACTCCTCCCGCAGGCCGGCAATCAAGCGGTCGGTGATCGGGACGCCGACCGGGCATCGGTAGCTGCAGTTGAAGCAGGAGACGCATAGCCAGATAGCACCGCTGCGGTAGAGATCATCGACCCGACCGGCCCGCAGGGCGGAAATCATCTTCCGGGGGGTATAGTCCATCGCGTAGCCCAGAGGGCATGCACCGCTGCACATGCCGCACTGGATGCAACTGAGGAGCTTGTCTCCCATAGGGAGATTGAGCATCCGCCGCATGAATTCCTCGGTGGCATCGCCCGCCGTCCCGCGCTCTTCGACGTTCACAAGCAACGATTCCGCAGACACGAGCCATCACCCTCCGACCAGGCGACAGGGGCGGCTCGCGGCGGCGTGTTCGACCGCCGAGGCGCACCTCGGCCAGCCCTGCAATTCCGAGCCGACGCGAAGGCTCCTGAATCGGCCCTTCGCCCGGGCATGTGGAGTGCTGACAATTCACAGGGATAATCAGCATTATCTATACATTCTGGACCCTGGAAAATATAATAATTACTACGGCCGCAAGAATATACACGTGGCTCGAAGATGGACTCTGAAATGCACGATTATGGTCATCTGGGCTCCATTGATATCTTCAATCCACGAATGTGGCGCCCATAGGGCAATGAACGTGATTTCAGCGGTTACATGGAGAAAACCCCGTGAAATGCGATCACGTAGGGCCCAAGAATCGGCCAAGTTGAGTCGCTTGCAGGGGGTTGAATCAATCTGCCAAGCTCCGGAAAATATTCAGTATATTTCCTCGGTCCTCATCTTACGTGAATATATTCGAAATACCCATCGCCACCGAGGACCATTGAGAGTCGGCATCGAGGCAAACCGAGCGAATCCGTCCCAAGGCGGTCTCCATGTGGGGTGTCGTGCTCCTCAACGTGTCGGCGGGCAAAGAACCGGAGTTCTTCAGCAACCTTGGTTCCATCCAGCAGGTTCGGCACGTCTTCTACCTCTTCGATGACTATGAGTACCTCGTGGAGGTCGAAGCCGATTCTCCCCAGGAGATGGCAAAGGTGATGACGAACCACATCCGTCATCTCCCCGGCGTGGAGCGCACCGCGACATTCATCGAAGGACCGAAGGGCACGGAATCACCCGTCCTCCGCCCCGAAGCGCGCGAAGAAGGCGTGCCCCTCTGGTGAGGACGCAGAGCTCGTCCGCAATGCGACCATGCGCCTGCAAATCCGCAGACGGGACGATCTGCGACTCTCGAGGAATGCGATCGCCCTCGCTCCCGAACGGGGAGTGGTGCGCCCCACGGTCTGTACTTTCAGAAGCATCATCACGTCTTTGTAGCCCTTCGCCGGTCTCGAGCGGGGGCCGCGGATGCGAGCGTTCGTGCTGGTCAAGATCGCCACGGGCAAGGAACGGGAGGCGATCGACGCTTTCCAGGGCATCCCGGGGCTCGAGGAAATCAATTTCCTCTTCGGGGACTACGATTACATTCTGACCCTTCAGGCCCCGGACACGGTCAGCATGGCGAGGGTCATCCGGAACCGGATCCGAAAGAGCCCGGGCACACTCCAGACAATCACGATGATTGAAGCGCCGATGTGAGCGAGGCGGGCGCGAAGGATTCGGGCGCGGCCCCACCAGGGTTCAACGGACGATGGACGCAGCCCGCTCGACCTGTTCGAGCAGGGCCAGCGTCTCCTCGGCGTCCTCTTGGGAGAGCACCTGGACGATCAGACCGGCATAGGTGACGACGTAATCACCCGGGGAGACCGAGACCGCGCTGGCGTCCGCGACGACCTCCCTGCCCCGTAAGTCTAGGACTGCCTCCTTGCCCCGGACGGAAACGACCCGCGCTGGAATCCCCAAGCACATGACGTGTCCCGACCTCCACGAGCGGTCGGGTCTAGGTTAAACCTGTCGTGCGAACAATATGGACGGCTCGAGCCGGGGGTCGGACGGGCGGTCGCCGCGCAGTGGGCCCGGTCGGAATCGAACCGACGACCTCGACTTTGTAAGAGTCGCGTCATGACCACTAGACCACGGGCCCGCGGCACGCCCATCGGGACGGCGGCCTTAATCCTTGGCACGGCGGGGTCAGCCGAGGTCCTTTTCCACGGCCTGGCGGAAGCGCGAAATCACCGTGGACAGGCTCTCGGGAGAGTGCTCGGGCGATACGACGAGGACGAGCATCGCCCGGCGGCCGATTTCTTCGATGAGGATCGTGGAGTCCCGGGACTCCAGGGTGACCCGGTGCGGCGCGGCGTGGCGCAACTCCGTGGATGCGGTCATGCCCGCGCCCAGGATCGCGGCGCACATGATCGAGAAGGTCTCCGGCGAGACGCCGTCGGGCAGGGATGCCGCAACGATGCCCCCATCCCGGTTAATCACGGCGACGGCCTCGGCCTGGCTCACCTCGCGCAGGGCGCGGACCATCTCCTCCAGGGCCGTCACGCGCCTCCCTCCCGCTCGAACACGCACTCTTTCGCGCCCGTGCTCACGCACTCGACCTCGTTCAGGCGGACGCGCTGCTTCGTCTTCGCTTCGAGGACCTTGGAGAGGATCCCGCGGATCCGGTGGCAGGTCTCCATGTCGGATCCGGGCGAGACCTCGATGGAGCCTTGTACGCGCGCCCCGGCGGCCGTGAAGAGGACGTCCTCGGCCCAGCCCCGGTCCAGGATCATCTGCCGCGCCGCCACCAAGGGGTCCGCGTTCGGCGAGAGGGACTTCACCATCTCGTCGGCCAAGACCATGCCCTCGCGGAAGAAGAGGCCGTGGCACGCGTACGACATCACACTCTCGTAGAGCTTCCGCACGGAGTCGAGCTCTTCCTGAGAAATCTTGACGAGCCGGGCCACCGCGGCGGAAAGCCGGAGGACGGTCTATAAACCTTCGGTGGCGATTATCCGCTCATGCACTCCGGGCACACGAGCAAGCCTCGGTCCCACACGAGGTGGGTCGAGTACACGCCGCAGGCGTCGCAGTGGCCCTCGACGCCCTTCGCGAATTGGGATTCCAGACCGGCCCGGTCCCACTCCCTCGTGACCTCGATGAGCTGCGGCCACACGCGGATCACGTCGTTCTCCGTAAGCATGCCCACGAGCTTCCCTTCCTTGATCACGGGGAGCCGCCGGATTCGCCGGGCGGCCATGATCTTCGCGGCCTCCGCGACTTCCTGGTGAGGATGGACCGCGATGAGGGGCGAGGACATGACCTCGCGGACGCTCGTCGCGTTGGCGGGCTTCATCTCCGCGGCGACCTTCGTGACGATGTCGCGCTCCGTGATGATCCCCGCGGGCCTCCCGTTCTCGAGGACGATGAGGCTCCCGATCTCCTTGTCCCGCATCGCGGTGGCCGCCTCCGCGACCGTCGCGTCCACGGGGATCGTCAGGGGACTCGCACTCATGATCTCCTCGACGGGCACACGGGCCTTCACTGCATCGCCATCCGACTTACAGGTCGAGGCCGATAAAAGGTTTGCGCAGCGCCTCCATGGCTTGCACGAAGGCGTCGTGCGACAACGTTAAGGGACGCACTCCGCATTTCCGAGGACATGCGGTACACGGACTCGGAGGGCGTCCTCGCGGTCCAGATCGCCCGGGAGGCGCTCGAGGCGTTTGTCCAGGGCCATGCGATGCGATCCTTCGTGGTCCCCAAGAGGTTCGAGGAGCGGGCGGGCGCCTTCGTCACGCTGAGCCGGTACGGCGTGGAGGATCCGTACGAGAAGCTGCGCGGGTGCATCGGCTATCCGGAGCCGTTCTTCCCGCTCCTCAAGGCGGTCGTCAAGAGCGCGGAGGGGGCCGCGGAAGATCCGCGGTTCCCGCCGCTTCGGGCGGAGGAGCTTCCCCAAGTGATCGTCGAGGTCAGCCTCCTCACGCCGCCTTTGCCCATTGAGGTGAAGAAGCAGCGGGACCTCCCGAAGCAGATCCGTCTCGGTGAGGACGGCATCGTGGTCGCCCAAGGCGCCTACCGAGGCCTCTTCCTGCCCCAGGTGGCCTCGGAGCACCACATGGACGCGGAGACATTCCTCTCCGAGTGCTGCATGAAGGCGGGACTTCTGCCGGACGCCTGGCTCGACGACGCCACCCGCGTGAAGAAATTCCAGACCGAGATCTTCGAGGAAGTCGAGCCCCGCGGAGCCATCGTGCGCCAGAAACCGAGCTGAGGCCATGCGGGTCATCCGGGGGCGCGTGTACTACCGCGGCCGAGTCGAACCCTTGGACTTGGGCGTAGACGACGCGGGCACGATTGTCGCCATTCGGAAATCCCTCGGGAGCCGCACCGTCGAGGACCACGGAGACGCCCTGATCCTCCCGGGTTGCGTCGACATGCATGTCCACTTCCGCGACCCCGGCCTCACGGAGAAGGACGACTTCCCGAGCGGCACGCGGTCTGCCGCGATCGGAGGGGTGACGACGGTCATCGACATGCCGAACACGCGACCGCCGGTGACCACCGCGGATGCGCTCCGGGCCAAGTGGGCTCGGCTACGCGTTCGCGCGGCCGTCGACTACGGGCTTTTCGCGGCGCCTCGAGACGGTGCAGGGGTGGCCGCACTCGATGCCGCAACCGCGTTCAAGGTCTACATGGCGGAGAGCACGGGCAACCTGCAAATCGCTGGAGACAACCTCGGTGCGGTTGTTCGCTCTGCGGGAGAGGCGCGCCGACTCGTGGTCGCGCATGCGGAGGACGCAAAGCGGTTTCGGCCGGGCGAGGCCGCCACGCTATCCGGTCACTCGCAGGCTCGGCCGAAGGAATCGGAGGTCAGCGCGATTCAAACGCTGGCGGAGATCCGAGGCGAGGCGACGGTCCACATCGCGCACCTCACCTGCGTCGAGGCGCTCGACGCCGTCCCTGAGGGCGTGACCACTGAGGTGACGCCCCACCACCTGCTCCTCGACTCCTCGCGACCGCTCAAGGCTTTCGGAAAGGTGAACCCTCCCCTCCGGTCGCCCGAAGACCGCAAGACCCTCTGGGATGCGTTCGCCGGCGGCCGCATCGAGGTCGTCGCGAGCGACCATGCCCCGCATACCCGAGACGAGAAGGAGGAGCCGTTCGACGAGGCTCCGGCCGGCCTGCCCGGCGTCGCCACGGCCCTCCCGCTCCTCCTGCGGCAGGTGCGCTCGGAGGCACTCTCCCTGGAGCGGCTCGTGGATACGATGGCGACGCGGCCCGCGGAGATCCTCGGGATCCCGAAGGGGCGCATCGAGGTCGGCCGGGACGCGGATCTCATCGTGGTCGACGCTCGCACGGTGACCCGGATCACGGCCCGACGCGTGCGGTACAAGTGCGGCTGGACCCCCTTTGAGGGGATGGAGGGCGTCTTCCCTCGCACGGTCTACCTCCGCGGCGAGCGGATCGTTGAGGACGGCGAGCCCATCGCGGAGGAGGACGGGAGGCCTGTCGCGCGGAACGAACCGTGATCCGGGGAGTGCCTACGCGGCGTTCGCGGCTTCCTCGACGGCGTAGTAGTACTCGCCCGACGACTTCTGCTCCCGATCCAGGCGGGAGTCGAGCTTGTTGATCCGCGGGCGGTTCGTGTCCGCGTCCCGCCGGAACGTAACCCCGACCATCTTCAGGAAGCGGTTCATCCCCTCCCGCATCGGGAACGGCCCTTCGCCGACCCCGGTGCGTCCGGGTTCGCCCGAGAAGACCATGATGCTGTCGGAGACCATGTCGATGAAGTAGACGTCGTGGTCGACGATCAGGCCCGTCCGCGCCTCGCGCTCCATGATCCGGCGGATCGTCTTCGCGGCCTCCATGCGCTGGTTGGAGTCGAGGTACGCGGACGGCTCGTCGATCAGGTAGATGTCCGCGTCCCGACCGAGGCAGAGGGCGATCGCGACGCGCTGCAGCTCCCCGCCGGAGAGGGTCGAGACGTCCCGTTCGAGCATCCCTCTGACCTTGAGGGGCTCGAGGATCTCCGTTTCGAAATATCCGGACTCCGTCTTCTTCCCGATCGCGTTCAAGAAGAGCTCGCGCACGGTCCCCTCGTAGGCGGACTCCAGGTATTGGGGCTTGTAGGAGACCTGCCACTTGCCTTGGACCGCCCCCGTCGTCGGTGTCTCCTCGCCGGCCAGCATCTTCACGAACGTCGTCTTGCCGGTCGCGTTCGGGCCGACCACTCCGACGACCTCGCCCTTCCGAAGCTTGCCCGGTCGGACCGTGAGCTCGAAGTTGTCGTAGCGCTTCGTGAGGCCGTCGAAGGAGACCAGGGTCTCCGCCTTCCAGTCGCCGCGAGGCGGCCGGGACTCAAAGCGGATCTCCCGGTCGCGGAAGCGGATGTTCTCTTCCTTCATGTAGCCGCCCAGGTACACGTTGATTGCAGTGCGGACGGGCCGCGGCTCCGCGATGATCCCGTAGGCGCCCTCGGACCCGTACATGAGGTAGACGGTCTCCGCGAGGAAGTCGAGCACCGCGAGGTCATGCTCGACCACGACAACGTACTTCTCCTTCGCGAGCCCCTGGATGACCTTGGCGACCTGGAGCCGCTGGTAGATGTCCAGGTAGGAGGAGGGCTCGTCGAAGAAGTAGACGTCCGCGTCCTTGAGCATGGTGGCGGCGATCGCCACGCGCTGGAGTTCGCCGCCGGACAGCTGCCCGATGTCCCGGTCGATGAAGCTCGGCAAGCCGAGGGGTTCCATCAAGGAGCCGAGCCGATCGCCCGTGTCGATCTTGGTGAGCAGATTGCGCACCCTGCCGCTGTAGACCTTGTTCAAGCGGTCCACGTACTGCGGCTTGATCGCCGCCCTGAGCTGGCCGGTCGAGATTTTCTCGAGGTAGTCGTGGAGCTCGGTCCCCTTGAAGTACTCCAGGACTTCCTCCCAGTGGGGCTTCTTCCGCCGGTAGTGCCCCAGGTTGGGCGCGGTCTCGCCGCTCAGAATGCCTACCGTGGTCGTCTTGCCGATCCCGTTGGGCCCGAGCAGACCGATCACGGACCCCTTCTTGGGTACCGGCAATCGGAACAGACGGAAGGCGTTCTTGCCGTACTGGTGGACCAGATCCTCCTTGAGCTCCTCGGGTAGCCCAATAATACGAATCGCGTCAAATGGACACTTCTTTGTACATATCCCACAGGCTATGCATGTCTCTTCGCTAATCTCTGCCTTCCCGGTTTCCTGACTGATCCAGATGACCTCCGTCCCCGTCCGCTGGGGCGGGCAGAACGTGATGCACTCGAGATGACAGCGCTTGGGCTGGCAGCGGTCTTTGAACACGACGGCGACGCGCACTGTCGTTGCAAAGCGACCGGAGATATTTAAAATGGGAGCCGAGCGGGCAGCATCGAGCACGCCATCGGGTTTCTGGGAGCGTTAGCGCAGAACCTTTATCCTAGACCCGCTCATGCCAACGGTGGTGACCCCATGCTTCCCGGCGGTCGAGTGAATCCCAGGCAGATGCGTCAGGCGATGAAGCGCATGGGCATCGAGCAGGAAGAGCTTGCCGGCGTCGAGGAGGTCGTGATCCGCACCGCGGACAAGGAGTACGTGATTCGCGGCGCCGCGGTCACCGCGATCACCGCGCAGGGCCAGAAGATTTGGCAGGTGATCGGCGAGCCCATCGTCCGGGACCGCGCGGACGTGAAGAAGGCCGAGGTCCCTGCGGCCTCGACGATCTCCGAGGAGGACGTCGCCCTCGTGGCGGAGAAGGCGGGCGTGTCCGAGGACGAGGCGCGCAAGGCCCTTGAGGAATGCGGCGGCGAGCCCGCGGAAGCCATCATCCGACTGATGAGCCGATGAACCGCGATCGCATCCGGAGCCTCCTCGGCATCTGGATGCCCATGGTCCTCGGCCTCTGGATCATCGCCACCGCGCTGATCTTCTACTTCACCGCGAACCTGACCCCAAGCGGACCCTTCGGACAGGACCTCGAGTCCTGGCGGCTCGTCTGCTCCGCGGGCGTGTTCTTCCTCGGCGGTCTCCTGCTCTTGTCCACGCTGGGGCGGTATCAGAAGGCCCGAGCGATGGCCCTCGAGACCGCCGCACAAGGAGCCGCACCGGCAGGTCCTCCTCAGGGCGACGAGAAACGTCCGAGAATCGTTAAATAGGATGGCTCGGTTGGGCGTTCCCGCTAGGCTTGACCGGGAGGCCGGGCGTCTCCTTTTAGACCCAAATCGTCCTCATGGGGCGGTGACAGTCGGGGGCGGCGCTCCCAGTCTGGCGCCGGTCCGGATGCCAACGTTGAGGCTCTGTCCCGCGGGGCTGGAGGCGGTAGGGAACGCAGCTGGAGAGTTGCGTCCCTTATCCTGACCGTGGGGAACGGGTCAGGCACGGAAGTGAGCAGCCTAACCGCGGACTACCAACGCTCGCGGGGTCGCAGGACCGAGGAGGCATTCGGATTCCCCGGCGTCGGAGCTGAGCGTCCACCCCGATGGCCTAGCTCCCCGGCTCAGTGCTCCATGAGTTTCATCTGCTTCGTGTCCAGCACGAGGGGCGTGAGTCCGAACCGCTCCACGATGATGTCGCACAGGATTGCGTCCCGCACGTCGTTCCGCCGCTCCTCGACGCGGTACGCGGGCTCGTTCGTGGGAATCTGGAGCCCGAGTTTGGCGAGGGCGCGCCGTGCCTCCTCGCGCTCGTCCTTCGCGACGGCGGACACGTCGACGGCCCCCGTGAAGCCGCACTCCCGAAGCTCGCGGAGGAAGATGGGACGCCGGAAGAGCCGCTGGAGGGCGGCGACGGCCAGGCGCGCTTGGGCGGGCTCATCGGCAGCCGCCTCGCGGCATTTCTCGCCCACGCTCTCGTAGAGGTTCGCGTCCCGGTGCGCGGAGGCCGTGTACACCTTCGCCGGAGGGATCTGCTTCTCCCGGAGAACGCCGACATCGGCCAGGGCCTTGAGATAGCCCGTCACGAACAGGCGGTGAAAGCTGTACCCGTCCGACTCGAGCTGCTTCGTGAGGGCGCTGATGGAGCGCTCCTGGTCCCGGATGTAGGAGACGACGAGGTCCTTCAGGTTCCGCTCCGGTACAAACAAGAAGAACCGTTCCCCCGCGGCCCTGGTAACAGACCGGATAACAAATAAACGTTTCACCGCGGCTTCCAGAGGAAAACCTGCTAACAGACCGAGTTCAAGAAACCTCATATCCCCAAGGGATGTGCCCACGCTGTCATCCTGACGATTACTCCCCCTTATTTTTCCAGAGCACAGGCACCGGCGGCTATCGCTCCTGATAACTGTCTCGGAACGGCTATACTCCGTCCTTGAGATGGAACGCTCCGCGATGGGCGAGGAAGACCGCATCCGCACCTTCATCCACGGTTTTGATGAGAAGCTCGGCGGCGGGATTCCCCCGGGCAGCGTGGTCCTCCTGGCCGGCGAACCTGGGACCATGAAGTCCACGATCGCCTTCAACCTGCTCTACCAGAACGCGCTCCGGGAGGGCCGCACGGGCACCTACATCTCCCTGGAGCAAGGTCGCGAGAGCCTGACGCGGCATCTCAACAGCATGAGCCTCAGCCCCAGCGACGTGGAGAACAAGGTGAGCATCGTCGACCTCGGGATGATCCGTCGCAACCTGGACGGCATGGGCCAGAAGGCCTGGATCGACATCTTCAAGATGTACGCGTCGAACCTCAAGCGCTCCCTGAACTACGACCTACTCGTCGTCGACTCCCTGCCCGTCCTCGAGGTCATGTCCCACTTCGAGCACCCCCGAGAGGACCTGTTCCAGCTCTTCGAGTGGCTCCGGGATCTCAAGGCCACCACGATCCTCATCTGCGAGATGAAGGCCGGGAGCGAGGATTTTGGCAAGAACGGCGAGGAGTTCCTGAGCGACGGGATCATCCACCTGAAGATGGAGCGCGTGGACGACGCGAACATCCAGCGTCGCATCCGCTGCGTGAAGATGCGAGGGACGAACCACTCGCCGAACTACTACACGCTGATCTTCCAGAACGGGATTCTCCAAGCCACGCGCATCCTTGCTGAGTGACGCGGACCTCGGCGACATGGAGGAGTTCGGGCCAAAAGCCTCAAGTGGCGTGGCCCACATCCGCCTTTCCCGGACCCGAAGCTTCGTCCCGCACCCGGGCCCTCCGAGGAGGAACGTCCGCACGGCCGTACGTTGGTTGCGCATCGCGGTGGCCCTCCTCCTCGCGCTGGCCCTCCTCGTCCAGCTCCCGTCCTTCCTGCCGCCTCGCAGCACGACGGTGCGCGCTCCGTCGTCGACGGACCCGGTCACCTTCCGCACGGACGCATCGGCCCAAGAGATCGCCGCGGCCGGCGCAGCGCTCCTGGAGGACTACGGTGCGTTCTCCGTGGGGCGCGGACCGGCATCGGCCCTCGGCATCCTGAACACGTCGGGGTACTATGCGGCGGCGCTCCCCGGAGCGCCGTTCCTCCACCTGGTGAACGGCGACGTCGACGTGCGGACGCTGACCGCCGCGGCCCCCAGCCTCTGGCCGGCGGACGGGAGCGGCGAGGCCGTGGGGCTCGTCCACTTCTACGCACCGATCAAGGAGGCGTGGACCAACGCGCTGGAAGCCCGCGGCATCCACGTCCTTCAGTACATGCCGACGGACGCCCTGATCGTCCGCGGCCCGTCGTCGGCGCTCTCGGGTCTGGATTCCCTGCACTACGTGGATTGGACCGGGCCCTACGCCTCCTCTTGGAAGGTGCCGCTCACCTTGGCCTCCGCGGGCGGCGTCCGGGACTTGCGCATCGTCGTGTGGCCGGGAGAGCCCGTGAATGCGGTGATCGCTTGGCTGGCCCGACAGGGCGTACCCGCCCGCGCCGCGGACCCGTCTGCGGCGGGGATCGCGGGCGCGTTCGGGCAGGGAGACTTCCAATGGGTCCGCGCCCGCGTGGACGCCTCCTTGGTCCCCGCGATCGCCTCCCTCCCCGAGGTCCAGTACATCGACCCGGTCCTGCCCGTCCGGACCCTGAACTATGCGACGGACTGGGTGCTCCAGACCAACCTGACGGGCAGCTACCGGTACTGGAACGCGAACCTGAACGGGAGCGGGCAGGTGATCGGAATCGCGGACACAGGGATCGATTACGACAACTCCCAGTTCCGCCAGAGTCCGACCCAGATTGTCTCCGGGGACCTGTACAACGTGACGGATTCGACCCGCCGCAAGGTCGTGCGGTACCTGGACATGGGCGTGCAAACGGGCCAGCTCACGTGGCCCGGCGGTGGCGGACCGTGGGACCCGTACTCCATGATGGATTGCGCGTACGACGGCGCCGCCGATGGGCATGGCACCGCAGTGGCGTCGACCCTCGCGGGGAACGCGTACGGGATCTCGTCGGACCTGAACAACGGGAACGCACTGGCCGCCCAGATCTACTTCGAGGACGTCGGAGGACTCGCGCCGGGGAGCACGTGCTCGAACGGCGGTGAGACCCTGATCTACGTGCCCCAGGACTACGCGGACCTGTTCGGGCCGCCTGGGCTCGGGTACAACGATCCGCTCGCGCCCGTGCGGATTCAGAGCAGCAGCTGGGGCTCCGCGGGCGGCGCGTACGATGTGGGAGCGCGTCAGGTGGACGCCTTCGTCTGGGACCACCCGGACTTCCTGATGTTCTTCGCCGCGGGCAACTCGGGGCCCACGGCCTCGTCCATCGACACGCCGGGCATCGCGAAGAACGTCGTCACGGTGGGCGGCGCGTGCAACCCGGACGGCGCGTACACCCAGTGCGCAAGCCTCACGAACGCGGGAACCCAGAACGACCTCGCCTCGTTCGGCAGCCGGGGCCCGACGCAGGATGGGCGGCTCAAGCCGGACCTCGTCGCCACCGCGGACGGGTTCTCCGCGACCTCCGACGGGAACGCCTTCGACTGCCCCAACTCGGCGACGTGCTCCATGCCGCTGGACCATGGGTGGGCCGGGACGAGCTACGCCACACCCGCGGCCGCCGCGGCGGCGGCGATCCTCCGTCAATACTTCACCCAGGGTTGGTACCCCTCGCGATCCCCCGTGCCCGCGGACGCGATCGACCCGAGCGCGGCCCTCTTGCGGGCGATGCTCCTCGCCTCCGGCCAGCAGCTCACGGGGACGGGGACGAGCGCGGGCACCTGGCCGAACAACCAGCAGGGCTTCGGCCGCATCCTCCTCTCCAAGATCCTCCCGCTGCCCGGAGACGCCTTCGACACGGAGGTCGTGGACAACGCCGCGGGCCTGGTCACGGGGCAGGCGATGACGTACACGTTCCACGTCCTCCTGGGCGCATCGACCGCCCGCTTCGTCCTGGCGTGGACGGACTACCCCGGCACCCTGGGCGCCTCCAAGGCCCTCGTGAACGGCCTGGACCTCCAGGTGACCGCCCCGAACGGGACCGTGTTCCGAGGGAACAACTTCGGGCCCTCCTCGATCGGGCAATCCCTTCCCGGCGGAACGTTCGATACGACGAACACGGAGGAGGCCGTCCTCCTCAAGTCCCCCGCGGCGGGGGACTGGACGGTCACCGTGATCGGCGCGAACGTGCCCGTCGGGCCACAGCGGTTCGCCCTCGTGGCTACGGGCGGCCTGGACCGGAACTACGGCCGGTTGACCCTGGACAAGGCCACGTACAGCGAGGCAGACACGATGCGCATCCGCGTGGACGACGCGGACGCCACGGCGGTAACCGCGCACGTGACCTCGACCCTCGAGCCCGCCGGGGAGACCGTGACCCTCACCCAACCCGCCTCCGGAGCACCGTGGACCGGCAGCATCCCGACGGCGTTCGGGCAGCCCGCGCCGGACGGCATCCTCGAAGTGCGGGACGGGGACACGATCACGGTCACGTACACGGACGCTTCACCGGCCCACACCGCCGTGGCCACGGCGACCGTCCGTGCCACGTCGCCCGCCATCTCCGGCGTCGTGGCGGATTCCATCGAGGCGACCTCGGCGGAAATTCGCTGGAGTACCGATCTCCCCGGAGACTCCACGGTCGCGTACGGGACCACCGCGGCATCCCTGACGGCCAACGTGAGCGAGCCCCTGCTGCGGACGTCCCATGCGCTCGTCCTCCAGGGGCTCCAACCGGACACGCTCTACTATTACGAAGTCCTCTCCAGGGACGACCTCGGCCACCTGACGCGGGACACGAACGGCGGGCGGCTCTACACGTTCCGCACGCCTCCGTGGGGCGACCTCCTCCTCGTGATCGGGGACGCGAGCTTCCCGACCGAGCGGGAGGCATCGTACGCGGCGGCCCTGGATGCGTCGGGGTGGACCTGGTCCACGTGGCACGTGGCGGACTCGGGGCTGCCGCCCCTCTCCGTTCTCCAGGGGCGCAAGGCGGTCATCTGGCAGGTCGGCCTCGAGGAGTACCCGACGTTCAACACGACGGCCCAGGGCCTCGTCAAGGCGTACCTGGATGGGGGCGGTCGCCTCCTGATCTTCTCCCACGACACCTCGTGGTCCCTGGGGAGTGCGGCGTCGCCATGGTACAGCGCGGCCAACGCGGCCTGGCTCGGTGGCGTCCTGAAGGCGAGCTTCGTGTGCGATCCCACGACGATCAACCAGGTGGTCGGCGTGGCCGGCGACCCGGTGAGCGGCCCGTACGCGGCGGGGGTCCCCTACACGCCGCATCGGACGGGCGGCGCCGACGACGAGATCGCGGCATCCGGTGCTGCGGGCGCGGCGACCATCGCCTGGCGGGACAGCGGCGTCTCGGGGTGTGCCGGGAATGCAGCCATCGGTCTGCGCTGGGTGGCCCCCGCGAACAACGGCACGACGGGCATCGGAGCCTGGGGCGGGATGCCGTCCCGCCTCGAGTATTTCGCCTTCGAACTCACGAGCGTGGACACGAACGCGACGGACCTGCGACCGACCAGCCCGACCCGCGCGGAGATCCTGGACAACGCCGTGCGCTGGCTCGTGGGTGTGTCGGCCACGTCGCTGGACCGAGCTCCTCCGACGGTGTCCCTCGTCGCGCCCTCCGGGGGCACGCATACGGGCGCGACGATCGCGATCAACTGGACCGCGTCGGCGAGCGGCCCGGGGATCGGCCTCGCCTCGTTCACCGTTGCGGAGAGTCCCGACGACGGCCAGACGTGGACCGCGCTCCCGGCCGCGCCCGGCACCGCACGGAGCGCAGCCTGGAACCTCTCCGGCGTCCAGAACGGGGACGCGTACCTGATCCGCATCCTCGCGTTCGACAACGGAACCCCAAGCCTCACGGGGGAATCCGTGAGCAACCGGACGTTCGGAATCAACCGCACGGGCGGCAGCACCCTCGGCCCCGTCGTCCGGGCAGGGAGTGTGCGGAGCCGCCCTGACCCGCCCGGGGCCGCGGCTCTCGCCTGGGTCAACGCCACCGCGGACGACACCCGGTCCGGGGACGGTGCGATCGCCGCCGCGGAGCTGTTCTGGTCCGCGACGGCGCCCACCGCGCCCAATGGGACGGGCGCCCCGCTCGCAGCCACGGACGGGGGCTTCGACGAACCTGTGGAGAACCTCACGTTCACCGGCGGATTCGCGGTCCCGCCCGGGAGCACGTGCGTCTGGGTCCATGCCCAGAACGTCGCAGGCGTCTGGGGCCCGTTCAACCGCACGTGCCTTACGGTCCTGAACGTGGGCCCGGACACGCTCCCGCCGGCGTCCGCGGTGCTGGCGGCCCTGGCCACCGTAAACGCGGCGGCGGACCTCCAGATTACCTGGCGGCGAGCGTGGGATGACAGCCTGTATGGCGGCACGGTCTTGTATCGGGTTTGGCGCGCCGCGAACCCCTCCGGTCCGTACACGCAGCCGGCCGGGAACGTGACCGCCACGGGCGCCCTGACGTACTCCTTCGTCGACCCCGGACGCGGGGCGTCGGATCCCGCTGACGCATTCTACCGCATCGAGACCGTGGACGCGGCGGGGAACACGGGCCTCAGCCCGGCCATCGCCGCCAAGGTCTGGACGCCCGTGGTCTCCGGGCTCAACATCCTGGGCATGCCCGTGACCCTGGGAACCACCTCCGTGGCCGCACTCGCAGGAAGTGTGGGCTGGTCCGAGGCATGGACATACGACGCGTGCTCGAGCGGCTTCGGATGGACGCGGGCGACACCCGCGGGCGGCGCGACGCTACCCTTGGCCGCCGGACGCGGCTTCTGGTTCAAGGCGACCGGGCCCGGGAATCTGCTTGTCCTAGGCGTTGCCCAAGCGGAGGTGCGCCTCCATCTCTGCGCGGGCTGGAACCTGATCGCGCTCCCCGGCTTCCGGGGGAACGGGACCGTCGGCTCGCTCCGAGCGGCCACCGGGGCCAACCTGGTCGAGGGGTTCGATCCCAACGATGCCTACCACCTGAAGATCCTGGGAGACACGACGCCGATCGTGGCGGGGGTCGGCTACTGGATCCGCCTCCCGTCCGCGGCGGATTGGGCCGTCGCCGGGTGGTAGGCCGTCAGCCTTCCCTGACGTCGAAGAGCTCGGCCTCGGGCGCTTCGTAGTAGTGCACGGACCGCTCGATCTCCCGGTCGTGGGACATCTCGCCTTGGATGAGCCGATTCAGCCCGGGTTTCAATGAAATCGTGATCCGACGGCCCTCCTTCTCGAACGTGACGCCGGGTTCCTGCGCCGCCTCGATCGCGATGTTGCCCTTGCCCATCGTGCAGGCACTCGCGAACTGGACGCCGTCGACCACGCACATCATCGGCGGCTTGGGTACCGTCCGCACGGTGGCCTGGAGGCCCTTGTAGCCTCCCAAGGTCCGCTGGCCGATCGCCCCCATCCGCAGGCCCAGGGTGACGTAGATCCCCAGATGGCCGTGGAATCGCTGGAGGGCCGCGAGCTCGTCCGGGAGGTCCATCGGGGACGACGAAGGGTTCGCGACACAAGAAGGTTCGCTCCTCCGGGGACAAAACCACTTTCGCCCATCCCCCCGCCTCGCCTTTTAGCGCCCACCCGCCATCGTAATCCGATGGTGCTTGCAGACCATGCGGGACCGCTCCTCGGACACAGTGCGCAAGGAGAGCACCTCGCCGGCCGCCGCATCGCGCTGCCCCGAGTGCGGTGCTCTCCTCCTCCACATGAACGGCTGCGTCCTCTGCGGAGACTGCGGATACTCGCCCTGCGACTGAGGCGGACCGAAATCCACGCTATGACTCCAGCGGAAATCCCTGGCCTCGACCTCCATCTCTATGGAGGACCGTGGTTCTGCACTGGACAGGAAACGATGGGGTCGGAGGTTAAGTAGAACCATGGCAAGTGCGGACGCGCCATCCGAGCCCGCGGGGGTCCGGGCCCGGCGACCGGGGGAGGAACGTACGCTCGTCGAGTTTCCACAGGAGGAGCTCATTGCGAAGTGCGAGGAGTTATTCGAG
>DASQGG010000141.1 GCA_035632695.1 Thermoplasmata archaeon | reverse complement strand
ACCAGGGCCTCCGCAACCGCGAGCCGAGCCGCGTAGTAGCAGCCGCCGATGCTCGCGTACGTCGTCCGGCCCTCATATCCTTCGTGATCCCCGAACATCACGATCTCCCGGCCCAGGGGGTTCCAGAGCGTGTTCGGGTACCAGGCCTCGATGAGCTCGTACCGCCAGGGTCGCGACATCTGGACGACGAGGAAGCGGTCGTCGAAGCCCACCGCCTCAAACACACGGATCGCGTCGATGAGGGGGAATTCTTGGACCTGGGCGCGGAGCGCCTTCCCGATCGTGTCGTCCACGGCGGTGATCGACCAGCGGGTTGGGACGAACTTGCGATTCTTCGCGACCCCGAAGGCGCCCACGCTGAAGGCTCGCTGGATATTCGACACAGGGACATGGGTGCGGTACAGGTCCACCACGGCATCGCGTGCCAGGAGATCGCCGTCCGAGTACGCGCGGTCCAACCTCGGATCCACCTTGAGGGTGCCCACATCGACGTTCCGCAGGGGTGCGGACGGACCGAAGGGCTGCACGTCGTCGTCCAGGACCACATGGCCGTGGGGCTTCTTCGTGAAGGAGACCTCCGTCTCCGTGGATGCCACGGACAGCGCGAGCTCGCGCGTCACATCGACGACCCGACCGCCGGTCTCCACGTCCATCACGTGGACCCGATGCATCCCGCGGACGAGCTGGGATCGGAAGGACACGATGTCCTCCATGGACTTCCCGATCCACCCCTCGGGGGTGTCCAGGATCTCCGTGTCCCCATGAAGGGGAGGGACCAGGGGCCCCACGAACACCTTCGGGTAGCCGAAACGCCCGACGAAGACGCCCGGAGGCGACGCGCCCTCCAGGTCGAGGCGGTCGATCGCGGGCGCCGTGCGCATCATGAAATCCCACCGGACCAGGATTGGGCAGCGGGCCTTGCCGCACAGGAGCTTGGCCCCGCGGCACGAGATGCAGAGACCGCTCGCGATGGCCCGTTGCGTGTCCGCGTCGAAGACGCGGGTGAGGTCCGGCGCCGGGGCGGCCGCCGGAAGGGGGATCATCGCGCCTCCCCCAGCCGAGGGGGGACTTATGAACCTGGCGGGGAGGTCTCCGAAGCGGGATACGGGAACCCTTATGGCCCCCTTGCGGCGTTCGGGGACGCGTGCCCGAGCCCCTCTTGGCCCTGAACACGGAGGACCGCATCCTGCTCTACCTGACGGACTTCCGCCACATGGAGGAGCGGTACGTCCTGCCCCAGGCCCTCACCCAGAAGGCCATCGCGTACGCCGCAGGAATCCAGCGGAAGCACCTCTCCCGCTACCTGGACGAGATGGTCAAGGCGGGCTACCTCGTCGAGGCCAAAGGCCACGTCGAGGCGGAGAAGCAGCGCATGCTCGCCTACTACCTCGCGCCCCGTGGCTGGGAGCGGGCCCTCGCGATCAAGCAGCGCCTCTCGACGATCCACGTCCCCGTGAGGGTGGAGGGCGTGACCAAACAGATGACCCTGGACGAGATCGACAAGGCGACCTCGGCCCACCTGACGTTCTCGGACATTGTCCGCGAGGCCATGAACGTGGACACGCTCGACCTGCAGTACCTGAACGGCATCGACGAGCGCCGAAAGCGGGAGATGGACGAGCGGGTCAAGGACATCGAGGACTACACCCGCGCCGTGATGACGGCCTGGAAGGACGGGCGCGTGACCGCGACGGAGCGGCTCCTCATCGAGCAGCTGCGGGAGCACCTCGGGATCTCCAAGGAGGAGCACGAGCGGATCGAGACGCAGGTCGTCGAGGAGGTCCTGGCCAACCGTGAGGGGATCTACCGCGCGGTCGCCATCGAGGCCTTTGAGCACGGGCCCATCCCGCCCGCGAGTCGTGAGCTCCTCGATGTCCTTCGGAAGAAACTCGGCCTCTCCGAGCAGGACTGCGCCCGCGTCGAGGCACCGCTGGCGAAGGCGTAGCGGCCCGCGGCTAGGGCCGGCCCCGGATCAGGGGCCACAGGACGAGCCCCAGACACACGGCATTCACCAGGAACAGGGGAATCCACCAGAGCTCGAACGTGGGCGGCGTGCCCGACCACCAGAGGTCGACGGCGATGACCCCGAGGACGAGAAGCCAGAACGCGGGACGCCGGAGATTCACGCGTCGGCCCTCCCGCGACCCCCCGTCGGCTAGCGGGCGACGAACAGGCGGTACTTCTGCGTGGGGTCCGAGATCTCCATCTCGATGCGCTTCGCGATCAGCTTCTCGGGGTGGTGGACACTCGACACCCGCTTCTCGAAGTCCGCGAAGTCCTTGAACGGCCCCTTCTTGCGCTCCTCGAGGATGGCCCACATGGTCTTCTTCCCGAGACCGGGCAGGAGCTCGAGCATGTGGAAGCGGGTCGTGATGGCTTGGGCCTTGTTGAAGAAGTCGATGAACCGGGGCTCCTTCTCCTTGACGATCTCCGCGACGACGAAGGAGAGCTCCTTCTGGGCGCCCACGGTCAGCTCCTCGTAGGAGACGCGGCGTTTCACGTGGAGGATCTCCTTGCGAAGGTCGATCTCCTTCCCGATGTACACCCTCGATCCGACGGCGAGCTCCGCGCCTTCCTTGGGCACGAGCTCGAACAGCTTGAACTCGTCCTCTCCCAGAGCGTACGCCAGCGGCTCCCGGTGGTACTTGGACTGGTCGGGATGACCTTGCGGTAGATAGTCGAGGATGCGGGCATAGTCTTCCACGGAAATCGCCTCGGTCAACGGTACTTGTTGACGATCTCCAGGACCTTCTCGGCATCCTCTTTGGAGAGGGCGAACCGTTCCTTGGCAAAGATCGCGCGCACGTCGTCCAGGTGCGTCGGGAGCACGTCCGCGATCTTGACCGCGTTGGCCAGGGACATCATGGGGACCTCCATGAGCTCCTTGACCATCGCGGGGACCTTCTCCGGCGCGATCCGGGCGAATGCGGCGGAGTGGGAGAGGGCGTACTGCTGCTCGGGCGTCAGCTCGCCACGGGCCGTCTTCTCCCGCTCCAGAATGATCTTGAGCTCCGACAGGGACACGTATTCCTCTTCCACTCGCATCCCTCCTAGGCCCGGCGCAGGTGCTCCGGCAGGGCCACGCCTTGCTTGATGCGCGATCCGAAACGGACGTCGACCAGGTACGCACGCCCCCGCTTTCCGACCACGGTCCCGGTCATCCCGTGAAACCGATTGTGCGGCCAGCCCTTCTGCACGCTGGAGTCGATGAGGATCGTGACCTTGTCCCCGACCTCGAACCGCTGGAAGGAGCGGGTGATCGGCGAGAGCCCACGCTCGCGCGGGCTGCGGCGGTATTTCTGCCGCGTCTTCTCCATGATTCCCTTGGAGGCTTTCACCATGCTCCGTTCACCGGCTGTCGTGGACGTCCGTGACGTCGAGCTCGAGCACCTCGCACGCCACGCCGAGGAGGTCCGCTAGGGACGGTTTGGTCCTCCCGCGGTCCCCGTGGACCAGCTCCTTGATGTACGAGCCGGCCTCCGCGGTGACCCGGAGTTCCGCCACGGTCCCGTCCGTGGAGAGGAGCTCCGCCCTCTTCACCGCACGGTGCCGCGTCGTGTCCGCCCGCCGATGGACCACCCTGGTCGGGGTGCGCTGCGCGATCGGCTGCGCCTCCAAGATGGACAACTCCTTCTTAAGGCTTGCCTCGTCCACGGGAGAGGCAAACCGAACAAGGACGCGGTACTCCTTGTCCGCGCGGTCCGACTTCACCGCCAGGACATCGTGCCGCGTGGCAGGGGTGAAAACATTCACTTCGACCTGGCCCGAGGCGTTCACGCGGTCTCGCGCGGCCGCAAGGTCCGCCTGCCGCTTCCTCGGTTCCTTGATCTCGAGGACGAAGGGGCGGCCGGACCCGAGCATCCGGGCGTCGATGTCTTCGCGGCCCATCCCGTGGAGCGCGTGCCCGCTGCCGCCGGTCTCGCGCATGACCTCCGCGGCCAGGATCTCCTCCACGCTCGTCGCGTACATCTTCCCGGTGCCGCCGCACTTGGCGCAACCCTTGCCCCGGCAGCGGTTGCAGGGCCAGCGGGTCTGCGGGATTCCACGGACGAGTTTGCGGTAGCGGCCTCGTAGGAAGAGCGGGTTCACGACGAGGTCGACGTGGTCGAACGAGGTGTCGACAATCGCGAGGATGTCGGGACCGGTTAGGGAGGGCTCCTTGCCGGTGAGGTCGCACACGCGTTTGCCCACCTCGCGGTTCACCTCGGACTTCATGGGCTCGGGGCCGGTCAGCGACAGGTCCGCCCACAGAGACTCCTCCCGCGCCTGGAGTTCCGGGTCTACCTTGGATCCGATCAGGAACGTGTCGTATCCCCAAGCCTCGAGCTTCTTGGCGACCAGGCCGGCAAGCGCCTCATAGCGAGACGTCAGCCCCTGGCACAGCCAGCAGGACGCCGCGGCCGCGGGGGCCATTCCGCGGATGGCAGCTCCTCGCTGTTCGTTCGTGTGGCCGTGACCGAGCTTGCCGAAGAGGCGGCCGAGGCAGGCGTCGCAGAGTCCGCGCTCCCCCAGCTTGGCCCAGTCCACGGCACGGGCTGCGGCGAGGATCTCGTCCACGTGTGGCGACCTGCCGTCGCCCATAAAGCCCTTTCCCCCTGAGGGCTCTCCCGTGGTGACCCGACACCCTCCCCAGCGGGCGCATGCTCGGATAGGCCCACGGACGGCTGAACACCCCTCCGGCTCCGGAAGAGAGGCCAAGGTTTATTGACCGCAATCCGGTGTGCGGGCGCCAAGGCGGCACGGATGCACTCGATCTTCGGTTTCGCGACGGGCGTCGCAGCCGTGCCCGCTAGGCCTCCGCCCGAACCCCCCACGGACATCGAGCGCGGTCTATCCGCGAGCGAGGTCGCCCGACGCCTCCAGGCATACGGTCCCAACGAGGTCCCCGAGAAGAAGGAAAGCTCCGTCCTTCGCTTCCTCCGGAAATTCTGGGGCCTAACGCCCTGGATGCTCGAACTGACCGCCCTGCTCACGTGGTTCCTCGGGAACCTCGGGGACACGTACATCGTTCTCGGCCTGCTCGTCCTCAACAGCATCCTCGGGTTCTACCAGGAGGAGCGCGCGAGCCAGGCGATCGCGTTCCTCCGGAAGCAGCTCCAGGTCAGCGCGCGCGTCCTCCGGGACGGCACGTGGTCTCTCGTCCCCGCGCGGGAGCTCGTCCCAGGCGACGTGGTCCGGATCCGCACGGGGGACTTCGTGCCCGCGGACCTGCGGATCCACGAGGGCGTGCTGGAAGTCGACCAGTCCGCCGTGACGGGGGAGTCCCTCGCGGTGGAGAAGGGGCAGAACGAAGTGGTGGTCTCCGGGTCCACCATTACCGGCGGCGAGGCCACGGCAGTCGTCGTCGCGACGGGCGCGAAGACGTACTTCGGCAGGACCGTGGAGCTGGTTCAGATCGCGAAGCCCCGACTCCACATGGAAGAGGTGACCTCGAAGGTGGTCCAATGGCTCCTGGTCATGGTCGGCAGCCTGCTCGCGGTCGCCGTCGCCTACGCCGCGTTCCTCGGCCGAGACGTCGTCGCACTCCTCCCGCTGGCCGTCGTCCTCCTCGTGTCCGCGATCCCCGTTGCCCTCCCCACGATGTTCACGATCTCCATGGCGCTCGGATCCCTCGAGCTCGCGAAGAAGGGAGTCCTGATCACGCGACTCAGCGCCGCCGAGGACGCCGCGACCATGGACGTCCTCTGCGCGGACAAGACCGGGACGATTACGGTCAACCGCCTCCGGGTCGTTGAGGCGGTGCCCTTGGGCGCCTACACCCCGGAGGACGTGCTCCGGTTTGGAGCCCTGGCCTCCCGCGAGGCGAACCGTGATCCCATCGACGTCGCGGTCCTCGAGGCGGCCCGGGCGCGCGGCGTAGACGCCCAGGGCTGGACCCAGCAGGCGTTCGTGCCGTTCGACCCACGGACGCGACGGACCGCGGCCGCGATCCAGAAGGACGGGACGAAGCTGTACTCCCTCAAAGGCGCCATCAACGCAGTGGTCGCCCCGGGCTCCTCCAAGGAAGACTTGGCCCGCGTCGTGAAGGAGGTGGAGCGGTTCTCCGCGAAGGGGTATCGCTCCCTCGCGGTCGGGGTCGGGCCCTCGCTGGACAAGACCACGCCCGTGGGCCTCCTGGCGTTCGCGGACCCACCGCGGGAGGACTCCGCCCGCCACCTCGCCGAACTGCGCGACCTGGGGATTTCCGTGAAGATGCTGACGGGCGACGCGCTTCCGATCGCCCAGGAACTCGCGAGGGAGGTGGGGCTCGGCGATCGAGTCACGCGGATTGGCGACGTGAAGAGCGCGCTGAGCGCGGGCCAGGGCGTCGAGATGATCGAGTCGGCGAACGGATTCGCGGAAATTTACCCCGAGGACAAGTACCTCGTGGTCAAGGCGCTCCAGGAGCACCGCCACGTGGTCGGCATGACGGGCGACGGGGTGAACGACGCACCCGCCCTGCGTCAGGCGGAAGTGGGCATCGCGGTCAGCAACGCCACGGACGTCGCGAAGAAGTCGGCCAGCGTCGTCCTGACCCGGGAAGGGTTGGCCGGGAGCATCGACCTCGTGCAATCGGGCCGCATGGTCTACCAGCGGATCATCACGTGGATTCTGAACAAGGTGGTCAAGACCTTCCAGATCGTCGTATTCGTGGTTCTCGCCTTCCTGTTGACCGGACAGTACGTCGTCTCGGTCTTCTCCATGATCCTCTTCCTGTTCGTGACCGACTTCGTCACCTTGTCCCTCGCCACGGACACGGTGCGATACTCGAAGACCCCCGACAACTGGAACGTCCGTGGCCTCGTGCAGGTCGCGGTCGCCCTCGGCATCCTGATCGTAATCGAGTCGTTCGGTCTCCTCTACCTGGGGGACCGGCTCTTCGGGATCTTGGGGAGCCTGCCTCGGCTCCAGACGTTCATCTTCGACTACCTCGTCTTCCTCGGCGTCTTGCACGTGATGATCTTGCGCGAGCGAGGTCACTTCTGGGAGAGCCGACCAAGCCTTCCGCTCCTTCTCGCGGTCGTGCTTGACATCCTAATCGTGGCCGCGATGTCCACGGTCGGTTTCTTCCAGCTGAGCTCCATCTCACCTGTGGAAATCCTGACCGTCCTCGGTTTCTCTCTCGTCACGGCGTTCCTGGTGAACGACGCGGCGAAGGCGCTCCTTGTCCGCAGGCTGTGGCAATGGGCGTGAAACCGCGGGTTGATTCGTCAAGCGGATCTCGATGCTGCTCACGCTCGCAGTCCGGCCGTCCTCGCCCGTCACCTTCTCCGTGGCGATCCGGACATCGCGCACCTTGGACCCGGGGGCAAACCGGTTCCGGACGATCTCGGCGACGTCCACGGCCCGTGAGATGGACCGGCCCCGCGCCTTCACCACGACCTCTCCGTTCCCCGCGTTGAAATGGGTGAGCACGGCGAGCACGTAGTTCATCGCCG
>DASQGG010000140.1 GCA_035632695.1 Thermoplasmata archaeon | reverse complement strand
ATGGGTCGGAATGAGTTTAAGACTTTCCCGTTTCCGAGGTACCCGTGGCGGCGGTGGGTGATTCACCTTCGATGCGTGGTTCTCACGTGTGATATTGCCACCGGGAATTTTATCGACCCCTCCATACGGTTCGCCCCCGCCATGGAAGCCCTCGACCATGGGGCCGCGCCAGGCCCTGGCTCCCTCGCCCTGGGTCACCCTAGGGTCTCCTCGGCCGAGGGGGATCCGCGGCTGGCGTGGGTCCTGTTCCTCCTCCTCGGCCTGCCGTTCGCGCTCATGGGCATCCTGACCATCCTCGCCCGGGCCGGTTTCTACGTGGATCTGTTCCGCCCGCTCTGGCAACCATGGCCACCGGAGATCCTGAAGCCATTCATTGGCGTCGCGGGCTTCGTTGGGACGCTCGCCTACCTTGCGTACCGGATCGGTCGGCGCACGGGGTTCCGGTCCGGGACCGTGGCCGGCATCGTGGCCGTGCGGAACGAAGCCGAGCGACGCACACGCGCCGAGGAGGCCCAGATCCCGCCCCCGCCGCCCGACGAGCCTGCGCCCGCCCTCGCGGCGCAGCCCGAACCGTCCGCGGCGAACCCGCTGCCCGCGCCACCGCCGCCGGATGCCCCCGCGAACGATGCGAACGAGGACCTCTAGGCCGCCCACGGGCACGGGACGAAGACACGGGCGATCGCGGGAAGTTCGAACCGAGGGCTTTCGTGACCGCGTGCGGCTATCGCTCCCGGAACCCCGGGACATACTTCCAGCCGAGCGACTTCCCTGCCTGAGAGAGTACGAGCTCGACCTCTTCGAGGATGCGGTCGGGCTCGGGGCCGAGGGCGTGGTACGCGGCGCGGGCCTCGGGCGACTGGACATCGGGCTCCCCCGTGGGATTCAAGGCGCTCGCCAGGGACCGCCCCAGGTTCGTGATGCCGCTGTACTCCAGGACGGAGAGGCGGGTCAGCTGCTCGATGCAACGGGACAGGAGTTCGAGCTCGCGCTTGCGGAAGTTCGTCTCCCGCCGGGCTTGGAGCTGCATTCCCACGGCAATCGCGGCGAGGACGATTGCGGCCCAGGCGAGGACCGTGGCGGCATTCGTGAAGTCGACGATGGAGCTGAGGTCGGCCATGAGGGGGACATGGGCGCACGCCTCATGAATCGCGCGGCCGCCGCGGACGCGGCCCTTCCCTCGGACGCGCCGGGAAATGCTTAAGCCCGGCCCACGATGTCGCCCACCCCACCCCGTGGAGGGATTCATGAAAGCCGTGATCCCCGCCGCCGGCCTTGGCGTCCGGTTCCTCCCGCTCACCAAGGAGCAGCCCAAGGAGATGCTCCCCGTGGTCGACCGCCCGGCGATCCACTGGGTCGTCGAAGAGGCGGTCGCGGCGGGCGCCACGGACCTCCTGATCATCACGGGCCGCGAGAAGCGCGCCATCGAGGACTACTTCGACGCGTCCCCGAGGTGGGATGCGGTCCTCCGGAACAGCCATGAGGTCCGCGCCTACCGAGATCTGGAGGCGCTCTCCGCCAAGGCGCACGTCCACTTCGTTCGCCAGAAGGAGCCACGAGGCCTCGGCGACGCGATCCTCCAGGCGGAGAAGCACGTGGGGCAGGAGCCCTTCCTCGTCACCCTGGGTGACACGATCAACGTGGCGCAGCCTCCCGTCGCCAAGCAGCTGTGGGACGTGTTCGAGCGCCTCCGGCATCCTGTGGTCGCCGTGGAGGAGGTGCGAGCCGAGAAGGTCTCCGACTACGGCATCATCAAACCCGGGAAGGCGGTGGACGACCGCACCCTTGAGATCGCGGACCTGGTCGAGAAGCCGTCCGCCGAGGATGCGCCGTCGCGGCTCGGCATCAGCGGGACGTACGTGCTGACGCCGAGCGTCTTCGACGCGATCCGCGCCACGCCGCCGGGCAAGAACGGCGAGGTCCAGCTCACGGACGCCCTGCGCATCCTGCGCCGCACGGAGCCCCTGTACGCATACCGCTTCACGGGACGGCGGTACGACATCGGCACGAAGCTGGACTGGTTCCGCGCCCACGTCGAGCTCACCCTGCAGCACGCGGAGTTCAAGGACTCCGCCCGCGCCTTCCTCAAGGAGCTGCTCGAGCATGCCTAGGTCCGTGGTCACGGGCGGCGCGGGCTTCCTGGGCAGTCACCTCTGCGAGCGTCTCCTCGCGGAGGGGCACACCGTGATCGCGGTGGACAACCTCCTCACGGGCTCCCGGGAGAATCTCGCGCCGTTGAGGAAGCATCCGAAGTTCACGTTCCGGAAGCAGGACGTCTCGGAGGACCTCAAGATCCCGGGCAAGGTGGACTTCGTCCTCCACTTCGCCTCGCCGGCGAGCCCCGTGGACTACGCGAAGTTCGGCATCCAGACCTTGAAGGCCAACGCCCTCGGCACGTACAAGACGCTGGGGCTCGCGAAGGCCAAGCGAGCGCGGTACCTGCTCGCGTCGACCTCCGAGGTGTACGGCGATCCTCAGGTGACCCCGCAGCCCGAAACGTACTGGGGCCACGTGAATCCCATCGGGCCGCGGAGTGTCTACGACGAGGGGAAGCGGTTCGCGGAAGCGCTGGCCATGGCGTACCGGCACCAGCATGGGCTGGACCTCCGCATCGCCCGGATCTTCAACACGTACGGGAGCCGGATGCGTCTGGACGACGGCCGCGTGATCCCGAACTTCATCGGGCAGGCCCTGCGGGGCGAGCCGCTCACGGTCTACGGGGACGGATCCCAGACGCGATCGTTCTGCTACGTGGACGAACTCATCGAGGGAATCTGGCGCCTCCTGACCGCCGCCCGCGTGGCAGGCCCCGTGAACCTGGGGAACCCGGACGAGCGCACGGTATCCGAGATCGCGGCCCTCATCCAGAAACTCACGGGGAAGCACGTCGGCACGGTCCGCGAGCCGCTGCCCGCGGACGATCCCAAGGTCCGGTGCCCGGACATCACGAAGGCCCGCACGGTCCTTGGCTGGGAGCCGAGGGTCTCTCTCGAGGACGGGCTGCGGCGGACCATCGCGTTCTTCGAGCAGAAGGCGGCGGCCATGGCCCGGTAGCGCGTCCTAGCCGCCGAGGATGCGCAGCTCGATCCCCTTCAACGCCGCTCGGTCCAGGATGCGCCGGCCGTCAATCACGAGCTTCCTCCGCATTCCCGCGAAGTCCTTGGACGTGAGCTTGCCCCACCGGGGCCAGTCGTTGTGGACGATGCAGACGTCGGCTTGGGCGAGGGCGCTCGCGACGTCCGAGGCCACCTCGACGTCGGGCACCGCGGCTTGGAACGTCGCGTTGGCCTCGGGGTCGTAGCCGACCACCTGGGCGCCCTTCGCCAGGAGCGCTCGCGCCAGGGGAATCGCCCGGGATTCCCGGATGTCGTCGCTGCCGCCCTTGAAGGAGAGCCCGAGCAGGGCGACGCGCTGTCCGCGCAGGTCCCCGGCGGCGTCCTCGGCCATCTTGACCGCGCGGTTGGGCTGGAGGTCGTTCACGTCGAGGGTGGCTTGGAGGAGGAACGAGTCGTAGCCGCCGGCTCGCCCTGCTGCCAGGAGAGCCCGCACATCCTTCGGGAAGCAGGAACCTCCGAACCCGAGCCCGGCCTTCAGGAACCGCTTGTTGATCCGCGGGTCGAGGCCCATGCCGTCCACGACGGCGTCCACGTTCAGGCCGCCGACCGCGTCGCACAGGTCGGCGAGCTCGTTCGCGAAGGAGACCTTCATCGCCAGGAACGAGTTCGTCGCATACTTGATCATCTCCGCCGTGCGGAGATCCGTGCGCAGCTTCTTGCAGCGGTTCTTCGCGTAGACCTTCGCGAGCGCGTCGCCGGACCGTTTGTCCAAGGCTCCGATGACGATCCGATCGGGCTTGAGCGCATCGTCGACCGCGGATCCTTCCCGGAGGAACTCCGGGTTCATGCAGAGACCGAACTCCGCGCCCGCCCGCTTGCCCGACGCGGCCTCGAGCGCGGGGCGCAGGGCGGTCTCCGTGGTCCCCGGGACCACCGTGGACTTGACGACCACGATGGGATAGCCCTTCGCGCCGCGCAGCGCTTGGCCGACCGTCGTCGCGGCGGCTTCGATGTACGAAGTGTCGATGGACCCGTCCTCCCGCGACGGGGTGCCCACGGCCAGGAACACGATCTCGGCCCGCGAGGCTTCATCCGCGATCTCCGTGGAGAAGGACAGACGCCGGGTCCGGGCCGCCTTGATCAGCGCGGCGCCGAGCCCGGGCTCATAGAAGGTCGGCCTGCCCTTCCGCAAGGACGCGATGGCATCCGCCGCCACGTCGGTCCCGACGACCGCGTGGCCGGCGAGCGTGAAGGCGACCGCGTACACGAGGCCGACGTGGCCCGTGCCGACGATGCAGATCCGCGTCATGGAGCGGGGGAAGGAACGGGGCTTCCTTAAGCCTCTCGTCGGTGCCTCGCCCCTGCCGCGAGGAGGATAGCCTCAAGTGGACCCCGGGCATCCCCTGCGGTTGAGCGGGCCCCCGCCATGTCCTCTTCCGTCGCGCCAACGGAATCCGCCGGGCCGGCCGAGCGCGAAGGTGGGCTTCCGGGACGGCGGATCGCGCTTTCCTGCTCCGGCCTGGGCGACGTGATGCGGGGCTCGGAGCGCCACTACCTCGGCTTGTACCGGACCCTCAAGAACGACGCGCCCCTCGTCCTCTTCCATGGCGGCCGCGACGCCCCCGGGACACGCCTGCCGAGGATCCCGCGGTCCTCGCCCCTGCTCCGGCCCCTCCCGCCGTCGGGCCGCATGGCCGTCGAGGTGTGGTCCTTCGCCCTCCCCCTTCTCGCCGCCCTCCGGGCGGGGCGGTTCGACCTCGTGAACCATTCCGACATGCGCATGGCCAAGGTGCGCAAGTACCTCCCCCGCCGTGCGGTGCCGACCAAGTTCCTCTACACGAACGGCGCCGAGACGCCGCCGTGGATCACAGCCTCGTTCGACTTCCTCCACTGCGTGACGCCCACGGACTACGAGGCCGCCCTGGCGTACGGGCTTCCGCGGGACCGCGTGTTCCTCATTCCGTACGCCGTGGACGTCGACGCGTTCCGGCCCGTGGAACCCGAGGAGAAAGACCGGCTCCGCGACCGCTATGGGATCCCGCGGGACGCGTTCGTCGTCGCGAGCCTTGGCTTCCTCTCCGTGGACTCCCACAAGCGCCCCCGCTGGATCATCCAGGAGACCGCGGCGGCCGGACCTGACGTGTTCCTGTTCTTCGCGGGCGAGCAGGACGAGTCCGCCGCAATCCTGCGGCGCGAGGCCGGGGAGAAGCTCGGACCGCGAGCCATCCTGACCCGGTTGCCCCTGGAGGCCGCGGTCCAGGCCTACCATCTGGCGGACCTCTTCGTCCTAGGCTCCCTCCACGAGGCGTTCGGGATCGTGGTCATCGAGGCCATGGCGTGCGGCCTGCCCGTGGTCGTCCACGACTTCGCCAGCCTTCGCTGGATCGCAGGAGACGCGGGATCCGTCGTAGACATGGCCCGGGCCGGCGCGCTCGCCTCCGAGATCCGGTTCTGCCGCGAGAATCCCGGCATCCTGCGCCAGCGCGGCCTCCTCGCGCGACGACACGCCGTCGAGCGGTTCTCCTGGGGTGCGCTGAAACCCGCCTACCTGGACATGTTCCGACGATGCCTCGAGCTCCCGCGCCGCGAGGGCGCGTAACCCGGGACCCGCGGGGCGGGATGCGCATCGAACGACACGGTTAATAGCCTCAGCTCGGTACACCGTCCAATGGCCAAGCGGGCCCTCGTGTCGGGTGCGACGGGTCAGGACGGATCCTTCCTCCTGGAGCTCCTGCTCCAGAAGGGATACGAGGTCTTCGGGCTCGTGCGTCGCTTGAGCACCCCGAACTTCAGCAACATCGCCGCGATCGCGGACCAGGTCCACCTCGTCGACGGAGACCTCATGGACCAGTCGTCCCTGGATGCCGCGGTCAAACTTGCGAAGCCGGACGAGATCTACAACCTCGCGGCCCAGTCCTTCGTCGGCACGTCGTTCGTCCAGCCCGTCCTCACGGGGGAGACCACGGGCCTGGGGGTCCTCCGCTTACTCGAGGCGGCACGGCACCACGCGCCCGAGGCGCGGTTCTACCAGGCTTCGTCGAGCGAGATGTTCGGCAAGGTGGACCGCGAGCCGCAGGACGAGACGACGCCCATGCATCCCCGCAGCCCGTACGGCGTTGCCAAGGTGTACGCGTACTGGGCATGCATCAACTACCGAGAAGCCTACAATATGCACGTCTCCAACGGGATCTTGTTCAACCACGAGAGCGTAACCCCGGAAACCCCACTCATCGTACGATCTCAGAGTGGTTTGCTCGATTGTCTCCCCATCCGCGAAGTCGTCCCGGATCCGGCCCACACTCGCCAGCGCAAGATCGACCTCGAAGTCTGGGACAGCGGACGGTTCACGCACGCTGTACTCGCCACCGCATACTGGAATTCGCCCGCATATGACAAACGCGTCCATCGCGTGATTTCTCGCAGCGGCGAAGTGCGCACGACGGCGGACCATATCTTCCTCGACGAAGCAGGCGGTGAAGTCGCGGCCTCGAAGGTTCGACCGGGCCGACGGCTTCTCCGAACCGCACTACCACCGGCTCCGGGCAGGACTCGGGTCACGAGGGAGTTCGCGAAGCTCCTCGGCCTCCTTGCCGCGGAAGGAAGCATCAGCCTTTCGGAGGGTCGCGTTGCCGCGGCGTTCCGCAACAACGACCCGACCCTGATCGACGAAACCCAGACCCTCTGGGAGGCTTGCACAGCGGGCAGCGTGTCCGAGAGCGCAGGTGTCTCGGGATTCACGGGAGAGCCGACAAGGGGGCTGAGGCTACGCGCAGGCCGGGGGACGCTCCTGGCACTTCGAGAGATGCTGTACAGCAGGGAGCTCTGCAAGAGGGTGCCGAGGCTCGTCCTGAACGCGGACACGGCCGCCTGGGGCTCATTCCTCTCCGGGTACAACGAGGGGGATGGGCTGAAGGCGAGCCATGGTGCACGCGAGTTCAAGAATTTCAAGACGTCATCTTCTCTGCTCGCTGCGGGCCTCTGGTGGATGGCGGCGAGCGCACTTGACCAGAGGCTCACCTACAACACAGATTCCGTTTTCCGTGGAGAGTACAAGGAGCGCTCATACGCCTACCACTCAATCAATCTGGGGACCGTGAGCGGCGCTCGGACGGGACGTCACCTCCTTCGGCCCGAGGGAGAGGTCAAACAGGTTGTGCCAGAGCTGTACACAGGTTGGTTATACGATCTCGCCACGGAAAGCGGGACCTTCCACGCAGGAATCGGTGACCTCGTGATTCACAACTCCCCCCGACGAGGACTTGAATTCGTTACGCGCAAGGTCGCGCACGGGGTCGCACGGATCGCAGCCGGCAAGTCCAGGACGATCTCCCTGGGGAGCCTGGATGCAAAACGGGATTGGGGCTACGCTCCGGACTATGTCGACTTGATGTACCGAATCCTCCAATACAATGAGCCGGACGACTTTGTCGGGGCGACGGGGGAGGCGCACTCCGTCCGTGAGTTCGTCGAGGAGGCGTTCCGCGTCGCGGGCATCCCGGACTGGGAAAAGCACGTGACCGTGGACGAACGGAACCTGCGGCCCGCCGAGGTGTACAACCTCCGCGGGGACGCCTCGAAGGCGAGGCGCCTCCTGGGCTGGGAGCCCAAGATGCGCTTCAAAGAGCTTGTGAAGCTCATGGTCGAGGCGGAGCTCGCGCGCGTCCGGTGATGCGAGGTTCAGCCGATCCGCAGGGAGACCTGGGCGCTCCCCTCCGCGGCCACGACGACATCCTGACTGGCCCGGGCCCCGCTGCCCGTGACGACCTCCACGTGGACCGGGGAACCTGGCGGCGGCGCGGCGGGCGCCCGCACGTGGGCCTGCCCCGTCTTCCCGGCGGGGACGGTCAGGGAGACGGCGGGAGTCCCGTTCACGAGAATCTGCACGTTCTCGTCCGCTGCGGAACGGTTCTCCAGGGTCACCAGGATCGCCCCCATGCCTGGGGGCGCGGCGGCAGGCACGCCGGGAGCGGCTGCCCAGGGGGTCCCCGGAGGAGACCCCGCGTAGGGAGGGTATCCGGGGTACGGAGGATACTGCGCGGGGACGTACGGCGGAGGCACCGCGTATCCGCGAACTTTCTGCGGCCGCGTCCGGAGGTAGAGACCGATCAGGACAAGGACGGCGGCGACGACAAAGGCTCCAAGGGCCAAGTCCACGGCACCCGCGGCCCACGCGTTCACGACGATCGTGTGGAGCCCCGTCTCGTTCAGGTTCTCGTAGCCGCTTCCGTGGCCCGTCTCGACGAAGTACGTGCCGCCCGTCGGGAGGGTCGCGCTGAACGTCCCGCTCGATCCCGAGTCCGCGGCGAGGTAGTTCAGGACCCCCGTCGCGAGGAAGGCGGTGTGCTGCGCATCCGTCATCACCCAGACGTTCACGGTTCCGCTCGAGGTCACGGAGAACGTGACCGACACGGTTCCCCCCGAGAACACATCGATCTCGTAGCGGGTGAAGTGGTTCGATCCTGGGATCAACGTGAACACCCCGTACCGGGTCCAAGGCGGCGCGCCGCTCACGAGCAGGCCCGCCCCGATGAGGGCCACGACGATTCCGATCGCCAGGGGAATCACATAGGTTCGGATGGCAACCCCTCGCGCAGCGGGTCAGGGCCGTTGGGCTTCAAAACCCTGTCGATGCGAGGTGGCGCCCCCGCAGGAGGGGAGCCCCGGTATCCGCCAGCCCGCTCATCCCAACCGGAGCATGACCGGGGCGGTCCCGCGGGCTCCCACGAACACGGACTGCTCGAGCCGCCGGCCGCCCGAGGTCACCGCCTGGACGGTGACCATGGAGCCGAACGGCGACGACAGGCGAGCCGTGACCGTCGTCACCTGGGACGTGTTTGGCGGCAGGGTCAGCATGGTGACTGGGACGCCGTTCACGACGAGCTGCACGGTCTCCGCTCCCTGGAGTTGGTTCTCGAGAGTCACTACGACATCGCCCGTCGGTGTGGCGGCAGAATCGGGCTGGACCGGTGGCGTCGCCGAGCCGTCGGTCGTCCCGGGGAGTGGCGGCGGCACACGATACATGTCACCGCCGCTGGGTCCCGTGCCTCCGACCGGCGGCACGGGCTGCGGCAAGTACGTGGCGCGGCTGTCAAGCACGCCCGAGGGCCCCTGCGCCCTGGACCGGCGTGCCTGCCGCACTCCGAAGACAACGAGCAGGGCGCCGATCCCCGCGGCCACGAGCCCGCCGAGGAAGAACGTCGGATCAATCCCCGTGCTCGTCAAGTCCACGGCCACGTCCTGCTCCACGGACCCGTAGCCAGGGCCGTGGGCGAAGACGATGTGGTACGTGTTCCAGCCCGGGACTTGGAGGTTCAGCGTACCGTTGACCGCCGTGACGGTGTAGAGCCCGGTGAGGTTCTGGCCGTTCATATACGAGTTGTAGTCCGCGTCGTTGAACACGAACACGGTGACCGGCGTCCCGTTCACCACGGAGAACGTTCCCTGCACGGTCCCTCCCGCCAGGACGCCGAAGGAGTACTCGTTGAAGTACTCGGTCGTCGGGTCGTTCGCGGCAATCGGCGCGGTCTCCTGCACCCCCGCGGGAAGGGTGGCGTAGAACAGGGCGAACAGGCCGCCCACGATCAGGATGACTCCGAGGATCAGGAGTACGCGGCCGAGCCTCCGGGATGCCATTGCCCACCGTCCGCCGCGTGCGAGACGACGGGACCTCATAGGGTTTTGGTTTGGCATGCCCGGTTCTCGCCACAGGCGCCGGGCCGACTACGGCCGCGGCTCGATGACGCCGAACGCGGGATCACGAGGCCGCGTCCGCGAGTGCCGTCCCCGCGCGAGCCCAGAGCGAGCAGGCGAACGCCTCTCCGAGCATGTCCCCCGAATGAATCGTCGTCACGTGGATGAACCCCGAGTAGACGGACGAGGTCGCGGAGAGGATGTACGCCGCGGCGAGGCCGCCGTGATACGGGATCACGGACACGTTCGGAACCGAGATGTACGGGAGGATCGTCTCCGGGGAAATCCCGTCCACGCCCACCACGGCCCCAGGCTGGAGATAGGCGTCCAGGTTCTGCATGACCGCCATCTGGGGGTACGGCGCCGGGAAGGCGACGATCGCCAGGCCGATGGCGAGGAACACGGCCATGAGGACGGCGAACCGTTTGGAGAAACTCCGGAGGTCCGTCGAAGGGGCTCGGGTGAAGGACCACCGTGGCTCCGTCTCCCGGAGCACGAGCCACAGGATGAGCGGGGCGGTAATCACGACGTACCGCAGGTTGTCCCACCACCAGAGCGGCGTCTGCTCGACGGTCCAGAAGAACGAGGAGACCATCCAGCCCATGAGGAACGTGGAGCCGATGATCGTCCAGAGGAGGCCCGTGGCCTCGCCGACCGCGGCCCGTCGGGAGAGGCGCAGCTCGGGGAGGAACAGCCCCCCGTACAGGAGGAAGAACAGGAGGAAGAGGGGCACCTTGACGACGAGGGCCTCCGCCAGGAGGGCGGGGTGGCCGATGCCGTAACTGTACACCGCGTCGAGGTACGTGGAGGTGTCCCAATGGGGCCAGCCGTAGACCGCAAGGTTACGGAGGGTCCACCCGCCCGCGAGGAGGACGAAGATCCCGGTGCCGGTCAGGAACCACTTGTCCCGCAGGATCCACCAGCCCCGCGTGCGACGGATCCAGAGGAAGCCCATGACCAGCGTCACGACGAAGACCCAGCCGATGGACGCCTTCGCGAGGAAGCCGAGGCCCGCGAACAGTCCCGCGAGCGCCAGGTACGGCAGGTCGCGGAGGCCCTTGACGGCAGCCCACGCGGTCAGGACGAAGCAGATCCCCACGAGCTCCTCGGAGTAGCCGATGAGGCTCGTCATGAGGAACATGGGCTCCAGGGAGACGAACGCGGCGGCGTACCACGCCTTCCTCGGGCCGAGGAAATCGCGGGTCGTGAACCAGACCACCGCGACGAGCACGGCGGACAGGACGAGGTCCGCGACCTTCGTCGAGACGATCGAGAAGCCGAGCACCCGGTAGAAGAGACTCAGGTACATGGGATACAGGGGCGGGTAGTGGTGGTACAGGGTCGGGACCGCGGCGTACGGGACGAGGAACTCGCCGTGCAGGGCGAAGGACTCGCCCATGACGCTCATCACGGCGCCGTCGTACACGATGCCCCAGCTGTTGAACGTCACGAATCGGAGGAGGAGGCCGAAGGCGACCAGGCCACCCAGAACCGCTGCCGTGCGCTTCGGCCGCCTCGCCACGCGGTGCCAGCCGCGGAGCTCACGCCGGGACGCGGACGAATCGAGACGGCCTCGGGCGTTCCAATCGGGAGTTCCCATCAACCGAACGCGCCATCGGCCTTCGAGCGCATAAGCGTTTCATCGAGAATTCTCGACGGAGCCGCTTGCGACTCGCGAGGATGTTCTACACCTGCGACTGGGACGGGCGCCGTCCGAGGGCACCCAGCATCCCCAGGCCGATCACGGACCACGCGACGAGTGGCGCGAGGCCGTACGATAGGAACAGGACGAGCGTCGTGTTCAACTGGTAGTGAGCCGCGGCGAACGGACCGGAGCCGGGAAGCATAGGGCCTGCGATTGCAAGGAAGACCACGCAGAGAGCGACAGGCCCGACGGTAGTCGACCACATTCGCGCGCGCGCCTCCCGGAGCGCGACTCGCTCCGTGACGAGCTGCCGCAGGACCTCCGCCGCGGCACCCGACCGCACAACCTCGCGCGCGGACGGCAGAGGGACCAGCGTGTCGTGCCCCTCCCGTTCAATGCGGACGAGCGAAGCGGAACCTGAGTCCCCGGACCCATCGACTTCCAGATCTCCGTCGAGGTCATCCAACGGATCGTTCGGGGAGGGCGCCGAATTCGAGCCCGCGTTGGACCTGGCCTTGACCCGCAGGAGCGCGATGCGGCGGTCGACGCGGCGCATCGAGGCGTCGAGGGAGGCCGCGGATCGGGATGCCTCGAGGACGAGGACGACCGCCAGGAGGGCGCCGATTCCTCCGGCGAGGAGGTACACGTCCGCGCTCACGGTCGCGTCGTACCACGGACCCGACGTGGTAATCGCCGTGGCCCAGGCGAGGTTCGCGATGACCGCGAACAACACGAGGAACGCGGCAGCCAGGAGAGCCGGACGGGGTCGGGACACCGTGCACCCAGGTTCCCCCTGCGCGAGTGCGTTATATAAGGGGTCTCCGGCCGTTATCAGCCGGTACACACTTGGTCCCGCGACCCGGGGAGCCGGATAACCTACAAATACGGTCCACCCCTTCGGTTCCTCCGTGCTGGACATCCGCCTGATCCGCGATCATCCCGAACTGGTCCGCAAGGACCTGAAGAAACGCGGCGCCGCGGACAAGGAGCGCCTCCTAGACGACGTGGTCCGATGGGACCAGGAATGGCGTTCCTCCCTCGCCGCGGCGGACGGACTCAAGAAGCGCCGGAACGAAATCACGCGGGCCATCGCGGACGCGAAGAAGGGGAAGAAGGACACCGCGGCGCTGCGGAAGGAGGCGGCCGGGCTCCCGAAGCAGATCGCGGCCCTCGACGCCGCTGCCGCCGAGCTCGAGGCGAAGGTCCGCAACGGCCTCCTGCGACTGCCGAACCTGCTCCACGAGAGCGTCCCCGTGGGCAAGGACGACACGGAGAACGTGGAGGTCGCGACGTGGGGCACGCCGAAGAGGCCGGATTTCGAGCTCAAGCCCCACGGGGAGCTCCTCGAGGCGCTCCGGCTCGCGGACTTCGAGAGGGCGCGGAAGATCGCGGGCGCCGGGTTCGTCTACATGATGGGCGACCTCGTGCGGCTCGACCAGGCGCTCCTGCAGTTCTCCCTGGACTACATGGTCAAGCAGGGCTTCACCCCGGTCTTCCCGCCGTACATGATGCACCGCGACGCGTACGAAGGCGTCACCGACCTCGGGGACTTCGAGACGGTCATGTACAAGCTGGACGGCGAGGACCTCTTCCTGATCGCGACCTCGGAGCATCCCATCGGCGCCATGTACAAGGATGAAATCATCGACGACGCCCAGCTGCCCCTCCGATTCGCGGGGATCAGCGCCTGCTTTCGCCGGGAGATCGGCGGCCACGGCGTGGACACGAAGGGGCTGTTCCGCATGCACCAGTTCAACAAAATCGAGCAGTTCGTGTTCTGCCGCCCCGAGGAGAGCTGGTCCTGGCACGAGAAGATCCGCGGGAACGGCGAGGCGATCTACCGAGCGTTGGAAATCCCCTACCAAGTGGTCAATGTCTGCACGGGAGACATCGGCACCGTCGCGGCGAAGAAGTACGACATCGAGGCTTGGTACCCGCGCCAGGGCAAGTACCGCGAAGTCATCTCCTGCTCGAATTGCACGGACTATCAGGCGCGGCGCCTGAACATCCGCGCGGGCAAGGTGGGCGGCGAGAAGTTCATCCCCCACACGCTGAACAGCACCGCCATGGCC
>DASQGG010000139.1 GCA_035632695.1 Thermoplasmata archaeon | reverse complement strand
AGGCTCTCGGCGGTCAGATCGTGCCCCATGAAATAGACCTTCCCGGCGGACGGTTCCAAGAGTCGCAGGAGCAGGCGGGCGAGTGTGCTCTTCCCGCATCCCGATTCGCCCACCACCGCGAGGGTCTCGCCCCGCCGGACCTGGAGGGATACGCCATCGACCGCCAGGACGTGTCCCTTCACGGTCCGCAGGAGACCGCCGCGGAGCGGGAAGTGCATCTTGACCTGATCCGCCTCCAGGAGCGCGTCGTGGGATCTCAATGGCTTTTCGGGAGCCGGGTCGGTCATGGCAATCCCTCTTCGGTGCGGATCGGATTATGACAGGCGACCAGGTGGCCCGGCTCGAGTTCCTCGAGGGGCGGATTCTTCTCCGCGCACACCTCGGTGGCCCGCGAGCAGCGCGGGTGGAAGCGGCAGCCCGAAGGCGGGTGGAGTAGGTTTGGCACGGTGCCGTGGATGATGTACAGGTCGCGCTTTCGAGCCTGGGAGTCCGTCCCCTTGAAACGGGGGATTGACTGCATCAGGCCGTTCGTGTACGGGTGCATCATCCGGTGGAACACTTGCTCGGTTGTCCCGAACTCCGCAATGCTGCCAGCGTACATGACCCCCACCTTGTCGCAGACCTCGGCCACGATCCCAAGGTCGTGGGTGATCAGGAGGACGGCCATGTTCGTCTTGGCCTGCAGTTCCTTCATGAGCTTCAGGATCTGAGCCTCGACGGTCACGTCCAGCGCGGTTGTGGGCTCGTCCGCGATGAGGAGGATGGGGTTGCAAGCCAACATCATGGCGATCATGGATCGCTGGCGCATGCCGCCGGAGAGTTCAAAGGGGTACTGCCCCGCGATGCGCACGGGCTCGGGGATCTTTACCTCGTCGAGCATCCGCACCGCCCACCGGACCCCTTCGTCGTGGAGGCGCGTCCGGACCAAACGGCGCAGGATTCGCCAGGAGTTGACGAAATCGACAAGCTGGTCCTTGCTGTTCGTGACCATGCGTTGGTAGAGTCTCTTCTCAACGGCCATCACCCGACCGCGTAACGGCGCGAGCCAGTCGAACGTGAGGCGGGCGCCGCAGGACGGGCACCAATCCCAGAGGTTGGGCGCCAGAGACCAGCACGCGCTGCACACCGTGTCGTCCTCCTTGAAGCCCTCGAGTCGTCTCCGCTGTTCGGCCAGCTCTCGCTCCCGCCGTTCGATCTCGACCACGCTTCCGTGTTGCTCGCGGGACTGTGGGAGACCTGAGGGCTTGGCGCGACCCGCCTGCTCCTCGTGGGCGATTCGCACGAGCTCTTCATCAAGGTCCTGCCTCACGTCGCCGACTCTCAGGCGCTTCCCCCGGATCTTCTTCGATCGCGCATTCAGCTGGAGGTCAAGGGATGCGAGGACGTTGCGACACAGTTCCTCCTTTCGGTGCAGCACCAAGGTCTCTGCAATCTGGTCCCCAATCGTGAAGACGGGGTTCATCGCGGTCATCGGCTCCTGGAAAATCATGGAGATCTTGTTCCCGCGGATCGACCGGAGGTCTTCGACTGGTTTCTGGAGTATGTCGAAATCCGAGGTCGCCCCGCGGAGCCGAGCTTCCAGGAGTCTCTTCTCGGGCTCGGACGGCGCCGCGCTAAGTTTCGCCCGAAGCGCGTCGATCTCTGGCTGAAGGTTCTCCCGGATGACCGCGCTTGAAATGGCTCCCGCGCCCGGGTTCTTTGTCATGCGTTGTCGAGCGAGCCCATCGTACTCCTCCCGGAATCGGTGGACGTCCTCCGGCTCCTCCAGGAAGACACGTCCCGCCTCAATCGTCCCCGGCGGGCTTGGAATCAGGCGGAGGATGGACAATGCGGTGACCGACTTTCCGCACCCGGTCTCCCCGACGAGACCTACCGTCTCACCGGATCGGATCACGAGGTCGATTCCCTCCAAGGCGCGGACGGTGCCCTCGTAGGTGTGGAAGTATGTCTTCAAGCCCTCGACACGCAACACTGTGGGTGCGGGCGTGCCTCACCTCCGCAGGCGCGGATCCAGGATGTCTCGGAGGCCGTCCCCCAACAGGTTGAACCCCAGGACCGTCAGCATGATTGCAAGTCCGGGGAAGATCGACATCCAGGGGGCGCTGAAGAGGTAGGTGATCCCTTCGGAAATCATGACGCCCCACTCCGCCGTGCCGGGAGGAGCCCCAAGGCCCAGGAATCCCAGGCCCGCTGCGGTAAGGATGACGTACCCGAAATCCATCGACGCCTGCACGACGACGGGGGAGATCGAATTGGGCAGGATGTGGCGCAGCATGAGCCGGCCTGGGCTCGCCCCCACGCTCCGGGCGGACTCGATGAACTGGCGTTCTTTGACGGAGAGGACCTGTCCCCGGACCAACCGGGTGTACCACGGCCACCAGGTGATGATCAGAGCATACATCACGTGGACAAGACTGCGGCCGAGGACCGCCGTGATGGCGATGGCCAGAATGAGGCTCGGAATCGAGAGGAAGATGTCCGTCACCCGCATGATCACCTCCTCGACGATGCCTCCCTTGTATCCGGCCAAGAGACCGAGGAGGGAACCGATGATGGCGACCGGGACGACGACCAGGATTCCGACCTCCAGGGAGATGCCGGCGCCGTAGAGCACTTTACTGTACCAGTCGACGCCGAAGTTGTCCGTCCCGAAGGGGTGCTGCAAGGATGGAGCAAGGAAGATCTGGCAATCGAACGGAGCCTGGAAGCAGGAGTCATGCGTGGTCCAGCGCTGTTGGAGGTCTCCGCCGATGTTCGCATACTGGGGCTGCTGGAGCGACAGGTACGGAGCCAAGAACGCGAGGGCGATGACCACGATGATCAGGACCAGCCCGAGGACGGCGAGCACGTTCTTACGGAACAGGAAGAGGGAGTACCGGAGCTCCGAGATCCGCGACGCGTGCTCTTCGAGGAACTGGCGCCACGCACGGACGACGGATCGGCCCGCTTCCGATTCGGCGGACATCAACTGCCTCCGAGGCGAACCTGGGGGTCGACGGCGGCGTATAGGATGTCGATGACCAGGTTCGC
>DASQGG010000138.1 GCA_035632695.1 Thermoplasmata archaeon | reverse complement strand
ACCAGCCCGACCGCATCCACGACGTACCACTCGGGGTACTTGAGCAGGACGTACGTTATGGCGCCCGCGAGCACGAAGGCAAGCACGGTCGCAAGGTTGCCCAGGTTGCTCAGCAGGGCGTCGTTCATCGTGGTGAGGGCGGACACGACATCGTACAGGAGGTAGTACAACGGAAGGAGCGCGACGAAGGCCACCGTGATCCACACGGAGCCCAGGACGACGTACCGCGCGAGGTTCTGGCGGCGGTACTTTATGAGAAGGAGGATGACCCCGGTGAAGGCCAGGATGAGGACGATGTAGATTACGGCGTTCATCGGGTCCGAAGGGTTCTGGAACGCGGTCATACCCTGGCCCGCGAAGAACGGCGCGATCAGGAGGGCGACGACCTGCGACGCCGCGAGGAGAATTCCCATGACGGCGATGGACCGGATCTCTCGTTCCATGCGCCGCCTACTCCCGTTGCACCCGCCCGAACGCGACGCTGCCCGCGATCTTCTCGATGAACACCTTGACGATGGCGCCCTTCGCGGTCCCGGGAACGTAGATGATGTACTTGTCCAGCTTGGCGATGCCGTCGCCCTTCTTCCCGATGTCCTGGATCATCATCTCGTAGACCTTGCCCTCGACGAGGGGCGCCTCCTCGACCTTGGCCGCCTTCTTCACGGCCTTTACGGGGCGGCGCGCGCCGCAGGCGTCGCACTCGAGCATCGCGATGCGGCCTTCCTTGACGAGCCGGGTGTCCGGGCGGCCGCACTCCTGGCAGAGCACGTAGGCCTCGACGTAGGACCGGATGCGCTCTTCGACGCCCTGGGGCGTGACCTTACTCTTGAAGACGACGCGGCGTCCCTCGAGCGTGCCCGCGGTTCCGAGCTCCCGGAGCAGGTACGTCAGGACCATGTCCGGATCGCGTCGGATCGCCTGGACGATGTCCTCGAAGTTCCGCAGGATCGTCGTCTTGCCTTCGTACGCGAGGTCGGGCGCGGGCACCTGGAACCGCTCGCCGCTGCTCAGGGCGTCGGGGAGGGCCTTCTTGGCTCGGGCCAGGAGCTGCGCGTAGGAGAGGGAGGACATAGGGACCGACCAAGGAGGGGCCTGGGTTTAAAGGTTTAGGCCCGTGGATAGGGCGCGACATAACTGTTGGGCCGCTGAGGTCTAGCGGGGCAACCGGTTTCATAGCCCGTTGTCGCTCGCCACATTTGGGTACTGCTGAATGCCCATCCGGACCGGGGCCTCGCACCGCGTGGTGAGAGATGTGTCAGAGCAATCCGGCCAGCGGATCAAGCCCTACGGTAGTTTTACCTCCTGCTAGTCCTCTTTCGAACCGGGGAGGTATGCGATGGCAAGTGGCTCGACCATAGATGACATGGTATGGGATAGGTTGCTAACTTCGAAATATAACAGGTGGTATTACGAGGCCCTGTGGAGACGCTTCTCTCGGCGCGACACTGCCGTCCGGACCTTTCTCGCCGTGACCTCGTCCTCTACGGTCGCCAGCTGGGCGCTGTGGGGTTCGTTCCCCACACTTTGGCAGGGGCTGAGTGCTGTCTCTGCAGTCGTGGCCATCATTGCGCCGATCCTCGGGTATTCCAAGACGATTGGCCAACTTGCCGACGGCTACCGTCAGTGGGTACATGCAGAGGAAACGTTCGGCGAGATCCGAGAGCGTCTGGAACTCGGCCAAAGCGTTTCCTTCGATGAGTACGAGAAGGCGAAGGAGCGTGTGTTGCCTACGCAACAGTCGGAAATCGGCCTTCCTCGCGACGAGCGTCTGATGGAAGCGTGCAGGCAAGGAGTATTAAAGGAAGTAGGCGTTTCTGACGCGAGGTGATAAAGCATGCTGAAGAAGCGGATGGCTATGCCCGCAGCGGAGCGAGCCTTCACCCTCGTCGAGAGGCCGAGCCCTGTCATGCTTGAGCCGAACAGACCGTGGCCAAGGCCTCCGAAAAAGACCCTCGGCGACGAAGAGACCCGCTAGTTCACTGGAAGAAGAACAGAGGATGCGCCCCTCATGCCCACCCTTGGCGGCGGGTTCATTTTCTTGCAGCGCGAATCCCGAAAGGCTTTTACAA
>DASQGG010000137.1 GCA_035632695.1 Thermoplasmata archaeon | reverse complement strand
AAGCCGACCGTGAAGAACATCCCTCCGATGAATGCACCCAGGATGAGGATCAGCGTCACTCCCGAGATGAGCGGGAACAGGAGCAGCTCCTTGTCCTTTCGCAGGACGCGCAGGCTCGTCTTCGTCAACTGCCAGCCCGTTCCAATCCGTCCCATGGTCAGGTCTCCTGGATTCCTGTTCGCGACATCATCGTCACGTCCATCCTAAGCATTTGGGTGGAATCCCACGTCACGCCGCCGGGACCGCTACGCCCGCAGGTCGCTTCATCGCGCGCTTCACGAACGCGGTGAGCTTGGATTCGATCGCAGTCTCCAGGGGTGGGTCCACCGTGTGCTCTCGCAGGATGGCGTCGGCTCGACGCCGGGCTTTCTCGCACACATCAATGCCTTCCCGGGAGACGCGTGTGCCACGCAGGAAGGTCTCGGGAAGGAAGTGCTCTCGGCGGAAGTGGGAGAGCGTGTGCGGATGACCCAGGTACGAGCCGTGGAGTCCGGCCGCCTCGATGCCCTCCGTGGCCAGCGTGTCCTCGGTGACCTCGATGCCGTGAAGCACCCGGCGCACCGCGCCCGCGAGGTCGTCGTCCAAGATCATTTTCGCGTAGCTCGCGCTCAGACTCGATTCCAAGCTGCCTGCGACATCGTAGATGAAGTCGAAACCTGCGAGCGCCGAGAGCAGGAGGGTCGTCGCGGATTCGGCCCCCGCCTGGTAGTCCGAGCCCAGCGCTTCCGTATTCCCTCCCGTTCCCCGGGAGGGGATGCCGTAGTACCGGGCGAGCTGAGCCGCGCCCAACGAGATGAGTCCCGCTTCGGGTGCGCCGAGCGCGACCGACCCGTCCCGCATGTCCATCACGGTGGACACGCTGCCGTACAGGACGGGCGCTCCGGGATGCACCGCCTCGGCCACGGCGATCGAGGCGAGGACTTCTGCGTTCTGCTGGACGAGGACGCCCGCGAGCGTGGCCGGTGCGGTCCCGCCCGCCATGCACTCCGGCGGCATGATGCAGGGCTGCCCCGCGCGAGCGAACGCGACGAGGCCCTCCGTGGTCTCCTTCGCCAGGGTGAGCGGGCTCACGGGGTTCGTGAAACCCAGGAGGAGCGGGCGCTGGGCGAGTTCCTCCCGGCCTCCCGCCACGATGGCGGCCATGTCGATCGTGTCCTGCGCGAACTGCTTGCCCCAGTTGTAGCCGTCCAGGGACTTCGTGGTGAACTTGAATCCATACAGGAGCTCGTAGAGGTGGACCGCCTCGTTCGGGATGTCTCGGGGCCACACGACCCACGACGCGTGGTCGAGGAACGGAGAGGCGTCCGCGAGGCGGTAGAAGGACTCGACATCCTTCAGCGTAGGGGGCCGCACTCGGCCCTGTTCGTCCTCGACCTGGACCGCCGTCCCCATACTGCTGAAGTACGTTTTCCCCTCGCCGAAAGCAAGGACCCGGTCGGGCCCACGACCGTGCAGGTGGAAGCGGCTCGGTGCGCGCATCAGGAGCTCTTTCAGGAGACCCTCCGGAATCCGGACGACTTGGGTCAGATCGTCGTATGTGGCGCCGGCGGACCGCAGATAACTCGCTGCCTCCGGGTCGAGGATGCGCACGCCGGTTCGCTCTAGGATGCGCACGGTGGCCGCGTGAACCTTCTGCAACTCCGTTCGCGAGAACGGCTCCAACCGGAGCGTCACGCTCTTCCTCCCCCCAACCGAGCGGCCGCGTTGCGACGGACCATGGTCACGACTCCCCAGGAGCCGCGGCACCCAGGCAACGCGTCGGATGGCTCCGCGGGACTAATAGTTCCATTGTAATGACTGCATCGGTGCTCCCGTTCCGAAGCCGTGGTCCACCGCAACCCTGTCGGGCGTGAAGGCTAAGAGCCTCCGCCTCCCTTCCCGCGGCCAAGGAGGCGAGAAGCTCTCGTGGACTCCGTGGACCGAGACGTGATTCAACGGCTGGCCGCGCTCCGCGGCGTCCTCAAGGCCGTCCTCCTCGAGGCTCGTGACCGAGGCGCGCTCATCGTGCGGAGGACCCCCGAGGCGGCGGAGAACGCGGGCGTTGCGGAGGTCCTGTCCCGGCCCAGAATCGTGTGCCTCTTCAAGGATCCCACGTTCCGACCTCCACCCGAGCCCACGCTCCTCCTGGTGGACGAGGCAGGTGGGATCCTCGGCCGGGAAATCCTCCCAGGTGAATCCGTGCCGGACGATCGACGTGTGGCTCACCTGGGGAAGGATTTCGTCCTCTTCGCCGGCGTGCGCCCGCACGGCCGCTATCGCTTTCTCCTTCCTCCCGTACGCTTCCCGGAGCTCGAGAGATTCTCTGCGCTCGATCGCATCGTCTCCGCGAGTCCCGATTCGCCCCAGGACGACTACCTGCGGGAGCGTTTTGCCGTGCCGACGGGACAGCGGTACGCGTCCGTGCTCGTCGGGTACGCGGTGCGGAATGCTTAGGTAGCTTCACGCGCCTCCCTTCTCGCTTGGCACAGCCCGTCGCGATCTTCCAGCCCGAGGGCCGCCGCACGCGCGTGGGCGTGCGGGAGGACCTCCTGGACGCGGCCCGGCGTTGCGGCGTAGGCCTCGAGGACCTGTGCGCGGGCCGGGGGACCTGCGGGAAGTGCCGCGTCCTCGTCCGACGTGGCGGTGATCTCCTTCGGCCTCAAGGACGCTTTGAAGCCCACCTGACCAAGGAGGACCGCGCGCGGGGCATCCGTCTCGCCTGCCAGTGCCGGCCCGCGGGCGAAGGGATCATCGTGCTGGAGATTCCCCCGGAATCTCAGCGCAGCTGGCAGCGGCTCCAGACCTCGGGGCTCATGCCGGCCCACCGCGTCCGCCCGGACCTCCGGAAGGTGCGGGCGCCGCGCCCGCTCACGGAGGCGCAGCTGAGGGCCGCCGGATGGCGGGTTTCGTTGCGGACCCGGGCGTTGTTGAAGGCCGGCAAGCTCCCCGCGAGTGATCCTCGTCTGCTCGTGAGGGGGAGGGAGGTCCTCGGGTGCGTGGCAGCCTCGGACCGGGTTCTCGGGATGGCTTTCGATATCGGGTCGACCAAGATCGCGGGCTTCCTCATGGACCTGGAGACGGGAGAGGGCGTGGAGACCGTCTCCGCCCCGAATCCCCAGATGGTCCACGGCGAGGACATCATGTCCCGCCTCGCCTTCGCGCGAGCTTCCGCGTCCCAGGAGGCCATGCTCCACGATGAAGTCCTCGGGACCTTGAACGATCTGACCCGGAAGGCGTGCGGCCTCGCGCACGAACCCACGGACCGCGTGTTCGAGGTCGTGGCCGTGGGGAACACGGCGATGCACCATCTCTTCCTCGGCGAGCCCACGGAAAGCCTCTCGCGCGCTCCCTACCGACCGGCGACGCGCCGGGAGGAGATTCGCACCGCGGGGTCGTTCGGCCTGCGCGCCGCGTCCGCGGCACCCGTCATTGCGCCTCCGGTGGTCGCGGCGTTCGTGGGCAGCGACCTGGTCGCCGGCGTCCTGTCCACGCGCTTGGATCGATCGAGGGCGCTGCGGGTCTTCATCGACGTGGGGACGAACACGGAGATTTGCGCGGGCGACGGCCGCAAGCTCGTGGCTTGCTCCACGCCGTCCGGTCCCGCCTTCGAGGGGGCCCACATCCGATTCGGCATGCGCGCCGCGGACGGCGCCGTAGAGCGCGTCGCGGTGGAGCCCGAGACGTTCCACGTCGACTATCGGGTCATCGGGCGCATGAAACCCCGGGGCCTCTGCGGCTCCGCCCTTCTAGACCTGCTAGCCGATCTGTTCCGCACGGGGGCCATCGATGCCGCGGGCCGGCTCCAGAAACGGGCCGCCCCGGAACGGATTCGGAGGGTGGGCCGTCAGCTCGCGTTCCGCGTCGTCCCCGCAGACGAGACGTCCATCGGCCAAGATCTGCTCCTGACCCAGGACGATATCGGCCAGCTTCAGCTCGCCAAGGCGGCGATCCACGCGGGGATTGACATCCTGCTGGACACGCTTCGGCGACCGACCCGGGAAATTGCGACCCTGTACCTGGCGGGCGCCTTTGGAAGCTACCTGGCCCCGGAGAGCGCGCGTGCCGTGGGCATGCTCCCCGACATGTCCCTCGAGAAGGTCCAGTTCGTAGGGAACACGGCCGGATCGGGTGCGCGCCTCGCCCTGCTCTCGGTTCGGGAACGGGAGAACATGCGGCGGATTGCGAAGCGCATCCGGCACGTGCCCCTCGCGGGCGATCCCCGGTTCCCCAAGGCGTTCGCCTCCTCCCTGTTCCTGCCCCACCGGGACGCGTCCAGGTTTCCGAGCGTCAGGCAGCGCCGCGAGGGGCGTCGTCGATGAGGTTGTCGAGCTCGCGCACCACATCGGGGGTCAGGGGGTGCGGCGGAGGATGCGCGAGCGCGTTGACCACCTTCGCGCGAGCGCGTTCTTCGATCGTCCTCCGTCCGTCCGCCACCCAAAGATCGTAGCTCCGCCGGTCTACGAGCTTCGGCAGGAAGTGCTCCTGCCGGAGATGGTCCATCGTGTGCCGCTGGCCGAGGAACGTGCCGCCGATCCCGACCCTCTCGATCACGTCGAGGGCGAGGTGCTCGTCGTCCACCACGATCCCCTGCGGATGCCGCTCATGTCTACTTGCCGATGAGCTTCTGCGCGAGCCGCACGGCACCGCTCGCGTCGCCTGCCGTGCCGTCGGAACCGATCTCCTTGGCGTACTGCTCGGTGACCGGCGCGCCGCCGACGATGAACCGCTCCTTCGTGCGCACACCCTTGGTTTGGGCTGCCTTCAGCAGCTCCTTCATCCGCGGCATGGAGGTCGTCATGAGGGCCGAGACGCCGACGATTTCCGCGTGGAGGTCCTGGGCCTTCTTCAGGATCGCGTCCGAAGGCTGGTTCACCCCCATGTCCACGACGTCGAAGCCATTCGCCGTGAGCATCGTGGCGACGAGGTTCTTGCCGATCTCGTGGATGTCATCCTGAACCGTGGCAAGGACGACCTTGTGCGTTTCGCGCGCCTCCGCGGCGTCCTTCGGCACCAGTGGCTCCAGAATGGCCACCCCGGCACGCATCGTCTCCGCGGCCATCACGAGCTCGGGCAGGAAGAGTTCGCCGGCGCCGAACTTCTGGCCGACGTCGCGGATCCCGGCGGCCAGCCCCCTCTCGATTCCCTGGAGCGGGTTCATCCCGTGGTCCAAGGCTTCCTTGGCCAGGGCAGGCATCCCTTCCATGTCGTACTCGATGACGGCCTTCTTGAGTCGCGCAACGTAGTCCTCCGTGGTGTTCACCCCCGCCGAGCGGTGCACCGGGACTTCCCGAGGGGTGGAAAGTCTTTTGGCACTTACCTGACCGGCAAACCTTGAGATACCCCTCCCGGTTTGCCCGAGCGCCCGGGAGGCGGTGGGATCGCATCGTACGACGCGGTGGTCATCGGCGCGGGTCACAACGGCCTCGTCGCGGCGAACTACCTGGCGAAGGCGGGCCTCCGGGTCGTCGTCGTGGAACGGTCGGACCGTGTCGGCGGCGCCTGCGTCACCGACGAGATCGCACCCGGTTTCAAGGTGAACGCCGCGGCCTACGTCTCGGGCCTGTTCCGCCCCCAGATCATCGAAGACCTCGGCCTCACGAAGTACGGGTTGCGGCAGATCGCGTTCGATCCCCAGGCGTTCTGCCCGTTCCCGGACGGGCGCTACCTTCTCCTGTGGAGCGACGTCGAGCGGACGTGCAAGGAAATCGCTCGGTTCTCGACGAAGGATGCCGAGGGATATCGGAAGTATGCGGCATTCTGGGATTCGTTGTACGAGCTCATCGAACCCATGCTGCTCTCCGCGCCCGTCCCCATCGCGGACCTCGCCGGCCTCATGCGCGGCGCGGATGCCGAGGAACTGCTCCGGCGCCTCCTGTTCTTCAGCGCTAAGGAACTCCTCGACGAGTTCTTCGAATCGCCCGAGGTGAAGACGGCTCTCGCGAACCAGAGCATCATCGGACACTTCGCCGGTCCGTCGACCCCGTGCACGGCCTTCACCTTGAGCCACAACCTCCTTGGGAACGTGGACGGCGTCGCGGGCGCCTGGGGGTTCACGGTGGGAGGAATGGGCGAGATCCCGAGTGCGCTGGCCAAGGCGGCGCTTGCCCATGGCGTGGACATCCGGCTGAACACCGGGGTCGAACGAATATTGACCCACCACGGACGGGTCACGGGCGTCCGCCTCCCGGGGGGTCGCGTGATTGCCGCCAAGGCCGTCGTCTCCTCTGCGGATCCCAAGCGGACGTTCCTCTCCCTCGTGGATCCGGACGCCCTCCCGCCTGAGTTCCTGCGGGCGGTGCAGAACATCAAGATCCATGGAGCCGCCATGAAGGTGAACTGCGCGCTATCCGAGCTTCCCGACTGGAAGGCACTCCCGGGCGGGTCGGGCCTTCAGCACCGCGGCTCGACGTACATCTGTCCCTCGATCGAGTATGCGGAGGCTGCCTTCGAGGACGCCAAGCGCGGGATCCCTTCTCAATCGCCGTGGATGGAGGCGGTGACCCAGAGCGTCCTGGATCCCTCCGTGGCGCCTCCTGGACGGCACACGCTCTCCATCTACGTGCAGTACACTCCCTATCGGCTCCTTTCGGATTCGTGGGATGACCTCCGGGACTCGTACGCCGACCGAGTCATCGAAACGCTCGCGGAGTACGCGCCCAACGTCCCTCGCGCGGTCGTCGCTCGGCAGATCCTGACCCCGCTCGATCTCGAGCGCCGGTTCGGGCTGACGGAGGCCCATCAGGCGCACGGCGAAATGGGGCCCGACCAGTCCTTCTCCTTCCGGCCTGTCCCGGGCTGGTCCAACTACCGGATGCCCGTCCGAGGGCTGTACCTGTGCGGCGCCGGCACGCATCCGGGCGGTGGCGTCATGGGCGCCCCCGGCTACAACGGCGCCCATGCGGTCCTTGAGGATTGGAATCGGTTGAAGGAGTGAACGCGCTTCGCGGCGAGACTGCCGCGAGTCCACCGGAGCGGGTTCCGTACTTACCATATCCTCATGATTTTCGACCGGCTACCCGCGGGGCAGCGGTGCGAACCCGAGGAGGTGAAGACGGTGGCGAACTTGCGAACCCGGTTTCTCGAGCGGGGCGAGGAGGATCTCATTCACGAGCAGAGCCTCCGAAGTCTGCAGGAACTCGGCGTCCTGATCCACAGCGAATCCGTCCTGAAGATGCTGAAGGAGGCCGGGGCCGAGGTCGATCTGAAGACGGAGATTGCGAAGATCCCGGAGGCCTTGGTCAAGGACGCGATCAAAAAGGCGCCGCGGAAGATTCGCTATGCCTCGCGGGACGGGA
>DASQGG010000136.1 GCA_035632695.1 Thermoplasmata archaeon | reverse complement strand
AACGGGTACCGTGAAGGGAGGCGATTCGTTCACCGTCACCTTCGCGAGCGCACAGCCATCGGCAACGTCCGAGACGTTCTACCTGCTCTACTCTGACGGGTCGCAGATCCAGACCCAGGCGTGGCAGGCGTGAGCACCTAGCACGAGGGCCAGCCGGCCCTCCCCTTTCCATTTCATTTCTCCTTTTCTCCAATCCGTCCGGTGTGTAGGACGCTTGCTCGGCACGTCGCCTCAAGCCCCAGTCCTTCGACTAGGATAACTGATTCGAAGCCTTTCGCCGGGGCTGGGTCCGCTTGCCGGGCCAACGCCGAATCCGATCCCCGAACGGCCTCAGGAGGTCCACTTGAGCTCCTCGACGGGGAGCGCGAGCGAGGTGTTTGTCTCGGCCACGTGGCCGAACTGGGTCACGAAGTCCGCCGCCGTGACGGCATCCTGGGCCTCGAAAATGACCATGGCGTCCGGCTTGCCGAGCAGGGCGAGGAACTCGTGCACCATCACGTTGTTGGGAAGCTTGGGGTGCTTGAAGAGTCGGGTCGCTTCCTCGAGTTGGCCGGGCATCACCTTGATCTGCGCCACGAAGAGCATGGGCTCACGCGGCGAAGGCATCCGGGCCTCGCTATATAATCGTGCGTCGACGGCTATCGCGCGCCGCTTCGGGACGGGGCGAGGCGGTGGACCTTGACCCGAATCAGGTGGGACTGGGCCACCGTGGTCCCGAGCACATGGTCGGACCACCGCTGCCGCGGGTCGCCCTCCGCGAGCATGCCCGCGATCGTGTCCAGGAACGGGAAGAGGAACCAGAACACCTTGGGGATGTTCCGCACGGCCGCCTTGGCGAAGGTCATCGGCCCGCGGAGGGGACGCACCTCGAGGCCCGCGATGTACTTCCCGCACGTGGTCCGGAAGATCGCCTCGCCGACGACGGAATACGTGTAGAGCGCCACGCCGCCCAGGATGCCGTAGACCCACGCGGCCCGTTCGCCGTTGAAGTAGAGGAAGGTCCAGAGGGGTGCGAAGACGAAGAGGATGTCGATCACGAAGGCGACGACCCGTTTCGCCCAGTGCACCTGAAACGTCCGGTTGTGGCCGATGAGATCGAATCCCGTCACCATGGGTGCATCCCGGCGATTCCATCGGTCCTCTCGCTATAAATAAGTTCATCCCGCCGCGGGACGGCGGTTGACAAAGCGGAGGGCCACTCAGATCGCCCATCATTCATCATGGGTCAGCGTCGGTTTCCTCATCACGGTGGCGGCCCGAGGAAGGCGCGGGACGGCCATAGGCTTTGCGACCCGCCGCCACGCTTATCGCCCTCCGCCGGGATGGCGTACCCGTGCCCGCAATCCGCCTGTACGCGTACCACGCGGGACAGTGCGACCCCAAGAAGTGCACCTCCCGCAAGCTCGAGCGCTTGGGCCTCTTGACGTTCGTGCCGCGGCCGACCTCGCTCCCGGGAGGCACGATCCTGCTGACCCCCGCGGCAGAACGTGCGCTCTCCCCCGCCGATGCGCCGCGGGCCCGGCACCACGGCCTCTCCGTCCTCGACCTGAGCTGGAAGGTGACGGAGAAGCTTGCCGCATTCCCTGCGGTCCGCAATGCCACGGGGCGCGCGCTGCCGTACCTGCTCGCGGCGAATCCGGTGAACTACGGCAAGCCGTTCATCCTCTCGAGCGTGGAAGCGCTGGCCGCGGCGCTGATCATCCTGGGCGAGGAGGATCAGGCCCAAGCCCTGCTCGCCAAGTTCGCGTGGGGCGGGCAGTTCCTCCTGCTGAACCGCGAGCCCCTCGAGGCCTACCGGGCCGCCCGGGACAGCTCCGGCGTCGTCGCGGCCCAGGCCCAGTTCGTGTGACCGGGCCGGAGGGCCCTCGCATACGTACGGTCTTGCCGGAAGGCTTGTATCCCGAGGACTCCCATCCGGGCTGGCGGTGGAGAGATGCTGCCCCCGTCCCGTCCGAGCCGTTGGGCCGTTGGCCTCAGGCTCCTCGCGTACCTGGCCGCCGTCGTGATCGTGGTCGGAGTCGTGGTCCTCGTCCTCGCCGGCCTCGTTTGGATGGCCTTCTGGGCCCTCTTCGGACTGGGAGCGTTGAGCATCATCCTCGGGCTCGTCGTATTTCTGGCGATCCATGCCTTTCGGAAGCCGGGCACCGCGGCGCGCTAGCCACGCCGGACGAGGCGGCTGGGAACTCACTTGAAATCCGGCGGGAGCAGGTCCG
>DASQGG010000135.1 GCA_035632695.1 Thermoplasmata archaeon | reverse complement strand
GAGCAACTGAACGCCCATCGCAGGGTCCACTCCTTTAGGGCAGACGGCGCTGCACGAGCCTGCCAGCTCGCACCGGAAGCAGCCATGGGGCGAGTCGACGGCTTCCGCGCGGTCAGGCCAGCCCTGGTCGCGGGAGTCGATCCCGAAGCGGTACGCCTGGGCGAGCGCCTGCGGGCCGAGGAAGTCCTTGTCCATCCCGACGATGGGGCACGCGGCATCGCACAGCCCGCACATGATGCACATCGTGAACTGATAGAACTCGAGCTTCTGCTCCTCGCTCTGGAGCAGCTCCTTCTCGATGGGCTTGCCCTCCCCGTTCTCCTTCCGAATCAAGTACGGGCGGATTCTGTTGTGGTGGGAAAAGAAGTCGTCGAAGTCCGTGGCCAGGTCGCGGATGACCTCATAGTTCGTGAGGGGTCCGACCTCGACCACGTCGGTGCCGAGCTCCGCGATCTGGGTTTCGCAGCCCAGCATGGGCTTGCCGTTGATGAGCATGCCGCAGGAGCCGCAGATGCCCATCCGGCACGAATAGCGGAACGCCAGGCCGTTGTCCACGTTCTCCTTGACCCACAGGAGCGCGTCCAGGACGGTCAGGCCCTTGGACACGGGCACGCGATAGGTGACCATCCGGGCGCCGTCGCCCTTCGAGTTCGGGTTGTAGCGGAAGACCTTCAGCAGGATCGTCTGCGGGTTCGAGACGAGCGCGCTCTCCGGAGTGACTTCGATTCGGATCGCCTCCTGCTCCTTGGGCCGCGGAGCGTCCTCGAGGGTGACCACCACGCTCAGGACCCCCCGAACGCAAGGACGATCGTCCGCAGGCCCCAGCCGAGCATGATGACCGCGAGGCCCAGGGTGACGCCCGTGACCGCGCCGTGCCACCGCTTCCCGGGCCGCCACTCCAGGAGGATGTTCCGCAGGCCGTAGAGCCCGTGGTAGGTCGCCGCAATCAGGAGAATGGTCAGGAGGCTCACGGACAACGCGTCCTTGTACCGCGCGATCGCGGTCTGATAGCTCAGCGCGTTCGCATAACCGCTCACGCCGAGGAACGCCTGCATCGCCAGATGCAGCGCCAACGTGACGAGGAGCGCGAGGATCATCAGGTAGTTGACCAGCGCGAGCGTGGACTCCTTCATCAGGCTGCCCCCAGGAACAGGATGAAGACTCCGGCGATGGCGGAGAGCCCGGCCATCAGCATCGCGGTCAGGAGGATGGACTGCTGGCCTTTCCCCAGACTCTGCGTCTTGTACGGATAGTCGGGGCGGATCGGATGGCCGACAAGCTTCGTTGCCTCCAGGAGCATCACCCGGATCCCGTTGATCCCGTGGAACGTCGCCCCCACGACGACGAGGAGTTCGCCGATGTGGGCGAGCGGGTTGAACAGCATGCCCATGAGCCCGGCGAAGACGTCCTGACCGCCCGGCACGCCGCCGGGTCCCGGGACGATGGTCCCCGTTACGAAGATATGGAAGAACAGGTAGACGAGGATCCCCACGCCGGAAACACGCTGCGCGAGCAGAGCGAGTTTTTCCAGCGTGAACGGGCGCCGGAAGCCCCACCGCACCTGGGTCGTGATGAGGTCCTTCTTCGGGGCCTTCGCCTTCTCGATGGACACGATCGCGTCGGACATGTCAATACTTCCTTTCGACGGGCTGGTGTGTCGTGATCGTCACCGGAATGTAGGCGAGCTGAGGGTGACCGTCCGGGCCGCGGTGCGCCAAGGTGTGCTGGAGCCAATGGACGTCGTCCCGTTTCGGAAAGTCGAGGCGGGTGTGGGCCCCGCGGCTCTCCTGCCGTGCGAGCGCGCCCGCGACGACGATCTCGGCGGCGTTCAGGAGGGAGTCGAGCTCGAGGACGTGGAGGAAGTTCGTGTTGTACTCGCGCTCCTTGTCGCCCACCCTGTGGTACGCCTGCGATCGGAGCGCCTGGATTTCCCGCTGGGCGCGCGCCAGACCTTCACCGGAACGGAACACGTAGGCGTCCCGGTCCATGATCTCCTGGAGCCTGTCCCGGACCTCGTACGGGCTCACGTCGCCGTCGCCGTTCAGGGTCTCATCGAACAGGCGCGTCTCCTCGGCGAGGATCTGCTCCTGAGGCAGTCCATTGCCCTGCCAGCCTTTCACATAGTACGCCGCCTCCGTCCCCGTGATCCGGCCGTACACCAGGCAGATCGACGTGGAGTTGGACCCGAGGCGGTTCGCGCCGTGCACGCTGACGCACGCGGCCTCTCCGGCCGCCCAGAGGCCCTTCAGTTCCGTGGCGCCCTTGATATCCGTGTGGACGCCGCCCATCGTGAAGTGCGCGGCGGGCTTGATCGGAATCAGGTGGTCGACGGGGTCGATCCCCAAGAATTTCATCGTCACCTCGCGGATCTGCGGCAGGCGCTCGAGGATCTTCTCCTTCCCCAGGTGCCGCAGGTCGAGCCCCACGCACTTGATCCCCTCAGGGCCGTCAATCCCACGGCCTTCGTTAATCTCGGTCATCTCGCTGCGCGAGACGACGTCGCGGGGAGCGAGCTCCATCTTCCTCTCCGCGTAGTGCTTCATGAAGCGCTCGCCGTCTTCGTTCACGAGGTATCCGCCCTCGCCGCGCGACGCCTCCGTGATGAGGATGCCGCTGGGGACGAGGCCGGTGGGGTGGAACTGGATGAACTCGAGGTCCTTGAGCGCGAGGCCGGCGCGATACGCCATGTACAAGCCGTCCGCGGTGGAGTGGTGACCGTTCGTCGTGAAACCGAAAATCCGGCCTGCACCGCCCGTGGCCAGGATGCCGGCCTTCGCACGCACGACGGCCAGGTTGCCCGTCCTTAGGTCGATCGCGGTGATTCCCGCGAAGCGACCGCCCTCCTTGAGGATCGAAGTGGCGAACCACTCGTGGTGCACGTGGACGTTCGGGAACGCCTGGATCGCCCCGTACAGGGTCTGCATTTCCAGGAAGCCAACCTTGTCCGCGGCGAAGGTTGCGCGGGGGAATTCGTGGCCCCCAAACGGCCGCTGGGCGATGCGCCCGTCGGGCCGACGGGACCAGGGCATCCCCCATCGCTCCAGGAGGCGCAGCTCCTCGGGCGCGGTGTGCACGTACATCTCCACGGCGTCCTGGTCTGCGAGGAAATCGGAGCCCTTGACCGTGTCCCAGATGTGGGAATCGAAGGAGTCGCCCTCGTCCGGGTACAGGACCGCCGCGGTGCCTCCCTCCGCGGCGACGCTGTGGGACCGCATCGCCTGGGTCTTCGTGATGATTCCGACGTCCAGGCGGCCATGGCTGACCCGCGACGCCTCGAGGGCAGCGCGCAGGCCCGCGAGTCCCGAACCTATGACGACGATGTCATGCTCGATTCGTTCCATCGGCTCCCTGGTTGCAGTCAGGAGCCCCAGGCCCTAGACCCCGCCGTCCATGCAGTGTTTGCTCTCCCTGAAAGAATATACATGGGTATTATTCGGGGTTCTTAGGCTGCGCGCCCCGACGACTTAGGGGAGCCTAATCCCTGGAGGAGCGGCGCACGGAAGCCCTTAAGTGACGCCCCCGCCTTTCTTCGTCGGGGCGGGTTCCTGACCCTCTTCTACTTCGATCAAGAGACCACGGGAGACGACCCTCAGCAGGACCGAATCATCACGGTCCAGCTCCACCAGCTCGACGAGAATCTGGAGCCCGTCGGCGCCTTCCAGATCCTGGCGGAGTGGGAGTGGGGCGAGAAGGAGATCCTCCAGATGATCCTCCGGAAGGGAATCCTCCAGCCCGGGTGGGACTTCGTGCCCGTTGGGAACCGGCTCCGGTTCGACCTCACCTTCCTCATCGAGCGGGCGACGAAGTGGCAGCTGATCGAGTGGGACGTGGCCACGATGAAGTACTACTGGTTCTCGAAGCCTTTCCTCGACCTGCAGCCCGTTCTGATCCTGATGAACCGCGGCCGGTTCGAAGGCTCGAGCCTCCACGTATTCGCAGACAAGGAGCCGGGCGCTCGCGTCCCCGTCCTTTACCGGAAGGGCGCGTACGGCGACATCATCGCGTACGTGACCCGAGAGCATGACGCTGCTTTGGACTTGCTCCGCGAATCGCGGAAGCTGCTCACGGACCTCGGCGACGCGCGGCGGCGTCCGCCCGCGTAAGCGGGCGAAGGCTCAAGCCCCCGATGGCGTTTGCCCGACCGGGCCAGGGCATGGACTTCGAGTTCGGCGAAGAGCATGAGATGATCCGCAAGACGGTCCGGGAGTTCGCGGAGAGGGAGATCCGACCCGTGGCTGCGTTCCATGACCAGACGGGCGAGTTCCCGGCAAAGACCGTGGCCGGGATGGCCTCCCTGGGCCTCATGGGGATGCTCATCCCCACGGAGTACGAGGGCGCGGGACTCGACACGATCGCGTTCGCCACCGCACTCGAGGAGATCGCTCGCGTGTGCGGCTCTCACGCCCTCATCATGTCCGCGCACAACACCCTCGGGATGGGGAACCTCTGGCTTGCGGGGACGGAGGCCCAGCGGAAACGGTACATCCCGGAGCTGGCGAGCGGGAGGAAGCTCGCGGCATGGGCGCTCACGGAACCGGCGAGCGGGTCGGACGCGGCCGCCATGCAGACGACGGCCAAACGGACGGCCCGCGGCTGGGTTCTGGACGGGACGAAGAACTTCTGCACGAACGCTCCCGTGGCGGGGACCTTCGTCATCATGGCCGTCACCGACGCGTCCAAGGGGAACAAGGGGATCAGCGCGTTCATCGTGGAGCGCGGGAACCCCGGCCTGGAAATCGGGAAGGTCGAGGACAAACTGGGTGTCCGTGCGAGCGGCACGGCTCAGGTCCTCCTCAACGACTGCCACGTGCCCGCGGACGCGATGCTCGGCGAGCAGAACCAGGGTTTCGTGAACGCGCTCCGCATCCTGGACAACGGAAGGATCGGTATCGGCGCCATGGCGGTGGGACTGTCTCAAGGAGCCTTCGATGCAAGCGTGGCGTACGCGAAGGGACGGGTCCAGTTCGGGAAGCCGATCGCGGACCACCAGGCCATCCAGTTCATGCTGGCCGACATGGCGATGCGGATCGAGGCCGCACGCGCCCTCGTACTCCGCGCCGCGTGGCGCAAGGACCGGGGGCTTCCGTTCAAACGCGAGGCCGCCATGGCGAAACTCTACGCGAGCGAGATGTCCTCGTTCGTCACGAACAAGGCGATCCAGATCCACGGCGGGTACGGATACATCAAGGACTATCCCGTGGAACGGCTCATGCGGGACGCGAAGCTCACGGAAATCGGGGAGGGCACGAGCGAGGTGCAACGCCTCGTGATCGCGCGGGAATTGCTCCGAGGGGCGTGAGACCACGGATATGGACGAAACCTTGAAACCGCCCGAGCGCATCCAGACATCCTCCGCCGCGGAACCCGCCCGAGCTCGGCGGACGGAGGCGTTGGCATGAACGCGAAGGCTGTCTTGAAAGACATTGCAAAGTGTCTCGCGCACGGCGCCATCTTCTCGATCCTCATCTATGCCGTGGGCTGGTTCTTCGGATACCTGACGTCGTTCCTCGCCCTGATCGGCGCCCTCCTCGGACTCATCCTCTCGTTCGTGCTGCTCATGCTGGTCTGGGGGATCGTGAATTCCCTCATCGCGAGGCTGCTCTGGTTCCCGGTCGAGAAGGGCTGGAAGGCCTGGCTCGGTCAAGGGTTCTCCCTCGCCCTGGCCCTGGGCATCCTGGGTATTCCGTTGATCCTCGCACTCCCCTACATGGCCCGCCTTCCCTACGACCAGTTCGTCATCCTCCTTGTCGTGTTGGCGATCTTGTACTCCCTTCTGGATGGGTTCATCGCGATGCGGGTCGCCCGCCACTGGAAGATGCGCGGCATCGGCGTGAAGGTCGCCACGGAGGGGACGAACTGGACCCCAGACGTGGAGCTCCAACCGGACAACCCGAACTCCCTCCACTGCCCGCGCTGCGGCTCGACGAAGATGATCGTGGCCAAGGACAACTCCGCACTATGCCTCGAGTGCCAGCGAGGCGTGCGCAGCGAGCGGATGGGCGGGACCGCGGGTTAGGGCTGTGGCCCCGTTCCCCTCAGGGCGCGCCGGGCGAGGCCGGCTCCGGGGGAGCGCTCCCGGCGTGAGCGCCGCAGAAGGGGCAGACGGGGTAGTGGGCGCGGACGTGGCGTCCGCACGCGAGGCAGGTCCGGTAGTCCTCGAATCCCAATCCGGCGAGGGGCTTCCAGGCGATCGCCAGGGAACCGCCGACGAGGGCCAGGGGCACGCCGACGAAGACGAAGATGGCCCACGGACCGTAGAGGGTCATCAGGCTCGCGACGGCGAACACGAGGATCGTGACGCCCCAAGCGATTCGGTACTGGGGTGCCAGGAAGAGGAGCGCCGCACCCACAAGGAGCGCGGTCCCCAGCACCAAGCTGATGACGCTGTACACATCGTAGGAAGCGTAGCCGTAGTAGTAGTTCCCGATGTTCAGGATGCCGTAGACTCCGCCCGCGGTGACGAAGAGCCCGCCGAGGAGGGACAGGATGAACCCCGGGATCGGACGCTCGATCGGGCGCTTGCTTGCCATGCCTGGCTGCACAGAATCCCTCCGGCGGCGGCATCGACCCGGGCGCAGATAAGACCTTGGTCTCGGTTCGGGCCGAGCCTCACGTAGCCCGTGACCCGGGCGCGGTCACCGGGAGAATTCCGCCACCCGGGAACCTTTATGCCCCGCCGTCCCTTCGGAGGCCTGAATGCCCGAGAGCGAGTACGAGGTCGAGCTCTTCCGGACGCAAGGCTTCACGCGGCAAACGTGCGCGAAGTGCGGGACGCCTTTCTGGTCCCTGGGCGTCCACGAGACGTGCGGCGAAGCGCCGTGCCAGGAGTACGACTTCATCGGGGCCTCGCCGTTCAAGAAGAAGCTCCCCTACCGCGCGATGCGGGAGGACTTCCTCTCGTTCCTAGAGCAGAACGGCCACGCGCGCGTCAAGCGCTACCCCATCGTCGCGCGCTGGCGCGACGACGTGTTCTTCACCCAGGCGAGTGTGTACCCGTTCCAGCCCTGGGTGATCGGTGGGCAGGCGAGTCCGCCCGCGAACCCGCTCGCGATCAGCCAGCCGTGCGCGCGCTTCAACGACGTGGACAACGTCGGGAAGACGGGTTCCCACTTCACGTTGTTCGAGATGATGGCGCACCACGCGTTCAACTTCCCCGGGAAGTTCATCTACTTCAAGGACCGCACGGTCGAGCTCTGCCACACGTTCCTCACGGAGCGCCTGGGCCTTGACCCCACGATCGTGCGGTACAAAGAGAACCAGTGGCGGGGAGGCGGAAACAGCGGTCCCTGCTTCGAGGTCGTCTTCGGCGGCGCGGAGCCCGCGACCCTGGTGTTCATGATGAACCGGGAGGTCGACGGCAAGGTCGTGCCCATGGACACCCAGGTCGTCGACACGGGCTATGGCCTGGAGCGCCTGACGTGGATCTCCCAGGGGACGACGTCCGCCTACGAGGCGGTCTTCGGAGACGCCCTGGCCTATCTGAAGCGGGCCACGGGCGCGAAGCGGGTCGACGAGCGCATCCTCAAGGAGTACTCCAAGGTCGCGGGGATGCTCAAGGTGGAAAACCTCGCCGACGTGCGCGAGATCCACCGCCAGACCGCAGACCGGGTGGGCATCGCCGTCGAAGAGCTCGTGGCCCAGATCACGCCCCTGGCATCCCTGTACACGATCTGCGACCACTCACGCGCCCTCATCTTCCTCCTGGGTGACGGCGTCACGCCGTCGAACAGCCGGGAGGGCTACTTCGCGCGCCTCCTGATTCGCCGCGGCCTCCGGGCGCTCAAGGACTTGAACATCGCTTACACGCTCTCGGACACGATCAGCTTCATGATCGACCAGATGCGCGAGGACTATCCCGAGTTCTTCTTGAACAAGGGGGATATCCTCAAGCTCCTCAAGGTCGAGGAGCAGCGGTATCGGGAGACCCTCGAGAAGGGGCGCGCGATCGTGGGCCGCATGGAAGGCGAACTCCGCGCGGCGGGGAAGGCGTTCGACGTCGAGACGCTCTTGCAGCTGTACGACAGCCACGGGCTCAATCCGGACGTTGTGCGGGAGTTCACGTCGTTGCCCGTCGAAGTCCCGGACGACTTCTACGCGCGGGTGGCGGACCGCCACATCCAGCCCACCCGGGAGGCGGAGAGGAAGTTCGACGTCGCGGGTGGACTGCCGCCGACCAAGCTCCGTGTGTACGAGGACCGGAGGAAGCGGACGTTCCGGGCAAAGGTCCTCTCGTTTCAAGGCGGAGCCCTCGTCCTCGACCAGACCTACTTCTACCCGGAGGGCGGGGGCCAGGAGGCCGACCACGGGACCATCGGCGGCTTCGAGGTCCACGACGTCCAGAAGGTGGGCGCCTCCGTGCTGCATTTCGTCCGCGGCGACGCGTCGCCCCTCGTGGGCAAGAAGACCAAGTGCGAGATTGACGGCGCCCGGCGGGATGCGCTCACCCGGAACCACTCCGCGACGCACATCGTCCTCGGGGCGGCGCGGAAGGTCCTCGGCAACCACGTCTGGCAGGCGGGAGCGCACAAGGCGCAGGACGTCGCGCGCCTAGACATCACCCACTTTGACGCGCTGTCCGAGGAGGAGACTGCCCGCATCGAGGACCTGGCCAACGGACGCGTGCTCCAGGACGGGCTCGTTCGGGCCAAGTTCATGCCCCGGGACCTTGCGGAACGCAAGTTCGGGTTCCGGCTCTACCAGGGCGGCTCCGTCCCCGGGGGCGAGCTCCGCGTGGTGGAGTTCCCTCACTGGGACGTCGAGGCGTGCGGCGGCACGCACGTTCCCAACGCGGCGGACGTCGGGCTCATCAAGATCCTGCGGACCACCCGCATCCAGGACGGCGTGGTGCGGATCGAGTACGCCGCGGGCGGGGCTGCGTTGGCGGCAATCCGGGCCCAGGAGCGGGAGCTCTCGAAAGCGGCCGAGGCCTTGGGGGTTCCGGCGGCCCAGGTCGCGACCGCGGCGTCGCGCATCGCGGACGAGTGGCGCGAGCAGCGGCGGCAGCTCGAGAAGGTCCGCTCCGATCTCGCGGGTGCCGCGGCGAAGAACCTCCTCGAGGACGCGACGACCGTGGGCGACGTGAAGGTCGTCGTCCGTCAGATCGAGGGGGACATGAGGGATCTCATGGCGCTCTCAAGGCAGATCTGCGCGGACCCGAAGGCCGTCGCCATTCTGGGAGCCACGTCTCCCTCCGGCGCGAGCCTCATCGTCTCGCACGGGTCCGGGGTCCAGCTGGATGCCCGCGAGGCGCTCACGGACGCCGTCCCCCACATCGGCGGTAAGGGGGGCGGCCGCGCGGATTTCGCCCAGGGCGCCGGCCCCGACGGGAGCGGGATCGCCCAGGCCCTCGAAGTCGCCTTGCGGCGGGTCCGGGAGAGCGTCTCCGCACCGAGCGGGTGACATGGAGCCGCGGCCCTGGCGCCAGCGGATTAGGGAGTACAGCGAAGTCACGGACCTGGGGCCCGTCGTCCGTCGGTACTTTGTGATCGGCGCGTTCGACGGGGCGCTCACGATCCTTGGGATCATCGTGGGAGCGACGGCGTCGGGAGTCCACGAATCGGAGAAGACCGTCGTCCTCACCGCGGCAATCAGCGCCGCGATCGCCCTCGCGGTGAGCAGCGCCGTGGGCGCGTTCGAGGCGGAACGCGTCGAGAAGAAGCTGGACATCCACACTCTCGAGCGCGCGATGCTCACCCGGCTCAGCGAGGAGCACAAGGGAGCCTTCCGATTCGCCGCCTACACGAGTGCGTTCGCCCACGGCGTCGCGCCCCTGGTCGCGGCCCTGCCTCCCATCGTGCCGTTTCTCCTGCTGCCCTTCCAGGAGGCGACGCTCATCGCGGTGATCCTGACCCTCGTGTTCCTGTTCGGCATGGGCGCGTACCTGGGTCGCCTCGTGCGCGAGCGGATCGCGTACACGGGTCTGCGGTTCGTGGCCGCGGGGCTCCTGACGGCTCTCGTGCTTTGGATTCTCCGGGGCGGCACTCCATGAACCCGGCCGCAGCTTCAAATACGCGCGGGGGTTGAGACGCCCGATGCTGTCCGCGGACCAGGAGATCGAGAACCTCCGGGACATCGTCGCGCGGCACTTCACCGTGTACGGGACGATCGTCACGCCCCTCGCGCTCACCTTCCAGGTGGCCATGCCCGCGGACGGAAACCTCGACAAGCCGTTCGACGAACTCCGGCGAGAGCTCGTGCCGAAGGACTACATCCCCTCGATCACGCGGGAGCGAGGGGAGCTTCTCGTCCACGTCCAGCGGCGGCCGAAGCAGCGGTTCACGGGCATTTCGGTGAACGTCACGATGCTCCTGGTCACGATCCTCACGACGACCTTCTTCGGCGGCGCCTACAACTGGTCCCAGTACATGGGGGAGCCCCTGCTGTCCGTGGACGCGCTCCTCAACGGGACGATCTTTTTCACGCTGCCCCTGCTCGCGATCCTCGGCTTCCACGAGATGGGGCACTACGTCGTCGCGAAGCGGTACCGGATGCAGGCCTCCCTGCCGTTCTTCCTGCCGAGCATCCCGCCCCTCGGCACGTTCGGTGCGTTCATCAGCATGCGCGACCCGTTGCCGAGCCGCCGCGCACTCCTGGACGTTGGCGCCTCAGGGCCGCTCGTGGGGGTC
>DASQGG010000134.1 GCA_035632695.1 Thermoplasmata archaeon | reverse complement strand
TCGTGATGCCCTTCTTGAGCTCCAGAATCGGCCCCGGGCAAGACGTGCCCCGGGAGTCGATGACCTTGTCAGCCTTGATTGCATCGAGCTGCGCCATGGGGTAGGCCTCCTTCAGATCCAAAGCGTGATGTCGGAGCCCGCCGCCTGGTCCAGATAGGTTCCCACGCCGACGACTTCGTCGACGATGTCGACGAGGTCCTTCTTCTCGACCTTCATGACGCCGGCCGCCGTGGAGCAGGCCATGATCCGGACCTTGCCGGACGCCTTCGCCTCCTTCAGCATGTCGTACCAGGAGGGGACCTTCATCTCGCCCATGTTCTTCATGAGCATCGGGGCCATCTCCTCGAAGTCCTTGCTGAACTTCATGTTCTTCGAGACCTGGTCCTTCCGGAAGGCGTACAGCCCATAGAACGTCACGAAGAGGTTCACTTCCATGTCCATCGCCACTGCGCCCGAGGTCATGATGGCCACGGGCAGCAGCTTGTCGACCGTTCCGGAGTATACACAGATTGACAGCTTCCGAGCCACTGTCTCACCGCAGAACGCACGCCCGAGGGGGGCGATAAGGGTCGTCTATACATTCGACCTGGAAGCATTTTCCGAATATTCTTCCGTCCTTCGATATATTTAAATGAACAAATGGATTCGGTGGGCCGATGAAAGACGAGGCGTACGAGCTGCATGCGCAGGTCTGCAGGTCCCTATCCAGCCCTGTCCGCCTAAAGGTCCTGGATCTCCTGCGGAAGGGCGAGAGGTCCGTGAAGGAGCTGGTCTCCTTGACGCATGTAAGCCAGCCCAACCTCTCGATTCACCTCAAGTTCCTCCGGGAGACGGGCGTGCTCGAGCGCCGACAGGAAGGGACGACCGTCTACTATCACGTCGCCCAACCTGAGATTTACGACGTGATCGACATCTTCCGCAAGATCAACACGAAGAAGCTCAATCGCGAAAGCCAGCTCACTCGCAAACGGACGCCCCGATGACGACGGCGGAGCCATGATGACGGAACAGGCGGCCCTCGAGGAGTCGTACGAGGACCTCGGAGCGGTCATCGCGGACTTGGTGGAGACGTTCGCCCTTCCGCACACGAGGACATGCATGCGCTGGGGCAAGTCGCGCGTGCCCTCCTAAGGCACGCCGCCGCGTTCGGCTCAAAGGGAGCTCTCGTACAGGTGCAGGTAAGGCGCGAGGGCTCGGAGCAATTTGGACTCCGCTTTGCTCAGATGTTCCTGCATCGTCGATTCGCCGATGCCCTCCTTGGTAGCCAACCGGTCCATGGACGTGCGTTTGGGAATGTCGAAGTATCCCTCGTCCGTCGCGTTGACGAGGAGACCGATTTGTCTTTTCGTGAGTCCGCCGAACAGACCGGACAGGGATAGGGTGTAGGAGTCCCGCAGAACGTCCGGCGCGGCGAGGCTCTTCTTCACGATTTCGACGCTCGCAACCTTCTCGAGCTGGCGGAAGAGAGTCCGGAAGGCTTGGGGAGTCATCGCCAGAACCGTGAGGGACTCCTTTCCGGCCTCGTAGACGACGGGTGCCTTCCAGAGGCAGTTGGCGCGCTCCGCGATCCGCACCGTGGAGTTCGCCGCGGTGCATCGACATCGAACCAGAACGCTAAGGCGCCCCTCCTCTCGGGACGTGTAGAGAAGCCTGCTGCGGAGGACCCGAATGACCTCGCCGAGCCCGGTACGGACATCGGTGAGGAGGCGTTCGTCCGGCGAGAGGAACTCCAGGTAGTCCACCATCGAGTTGCACCAACGGTAGATCGTGGCATCGGGGAATCGCTTGGACACGTTGTTGAAGGGCAGCTCGTGCTCCATCCGCAGGATGACTTCGTCCATCGGGACCACCCGGTCCAGACCGGCACGAACCCTGTGCCCGACGGGCTTTATGGACTCCTTGGTGATCGAAATGAGTGAATTCCTCATTCAGCACACATGGAAGAGCGAGAACACGAACGCCGTCGTCGGAGTGGTGCAGTCTATCGCAGGGATGGCGCAGAAGGGGCAGCTGCCCGCGGGCTTCGTCCTGCGGTCGATCGACGTGGTTCCGGGCGACACCCGCGCCTTCTGCCGATGGCAGGCGCCGAACAAGGAAGCCCTGGCGGGGCTCGTCGAGAAGGTGAACCCGCCGACCGAGCACACGGTCTTCGAGCTTCAGAAGATGTCCTGAACGGACCGTGCAGGGGAATTCCCCCTGCACCCCCCCAGGGGGCTCCTGGTACCGCGGCTCCCCCCCCGAGTCTCCTCAGCGCCCATGCCCACCCATCGCGTCGGAGAGGTACC
>DASQGG010000133.1 GCA_035632695.1 Thermoplasmata archaeon | reverse complement strand
GCCTGGTGTTCCGGCGGACGGGACAGGCGGCCGCCACGACCTCGGTCTGAAGGACGAAGGGAAGCTGGAGGCCACACGGCCCGATTCCGCTCTTCATCTCCGTCCCTGCTGTATCGACCCTGTAGATCTCCTCCATCCGGTCAAACCGCCAGGACGGCTCAATGACGCACACCCTGCCCACATCGCGAAGGACCGCAATCCTTTAGCGACCGCACATCGGTGCCAGCGCGCGTTCCCGATGATTTCCGGAGCCCACGTCATCCTCTACAGCACCGATGCCGAGGCGGACCGAGCGTTCTTCCGCGACGTCCTCAAGTTCCCGCACGTGGACGCGGGGAACGGCTGGCTCATCTTCGCCCTCCCGCCCTCCGAGCTCGCGGTTCACCCCGCGGACGAGAACGGGTCGCACGAACTCTTCCTGATGTGCGACGATCTCCAGGCGACGGTGACCGCGCTCCGCCGGAGGAAGGTCGCGTGCTCGCCCCCGGACGAGCGGGAATGGGGGACGATCGTGAGCGTCTCGCTACCCGGCGGAAGCAAGCTCGGCCTGTACCAGCCGAAACACCGTCGGGCCCACAGCTAGCGTCTCCTCGGAAGAGGAAAAGAATGAGACGTCTCGCTGCGGCGCAATACGCCATGTGCGCGTCTCCGAGTTCGGCGTCCCTGAATCGCACTTCCGCGCGTCGTGACGCCGCTTTCCCCCCGGCCGCGACGACTCAGGCCACCAGGCCCGTTTCGCGTGCGCACACGTCCCACAGGCGTTGCGCCAGTCCGGAGTCGTAGGACGACTCGGAGGAGCGGATCTCCTTCCTCCGATAGAAGTAACGTCCCGTCGTCCCCGCCACCTCCGGGGCGGTGGCCAGGTACACCAGGGTGTCCGCGCCCTCCTCGGAGCTCACGCCGAACGCGCGGCTCACGAACCGGATCCCGCCCCGGTAGAGGCGTCCGTTGTTCCAGCCAAAGTGCGAGGCCACGAACCCGGGATGGTATGCGTTCACGGTGACCCGGTCGCTCGGGACGCGGCGCGCGGCCTCGTACGTGAGAAGCTGGAGGGCGAGCTTGGACCGCCCGTACGCCCGCAAGCCGCGGTACCTCCGCCGTCCCTGGAGGTCCTCGAGGTCCAGATGGGCGCCCTCATGGGACTCGGAGGACGTGTTGATCACCCGGGCGGGCGCGGAGGCCACGAGCCGGTCAAGGAGCAGGTTCGTCAGGAGGAACGGCGCGAGGACGTTCAGGGCGAACGTGATCTCGCGGCCCTCCGAGGTCGTGTGGCGCCTCGCGAAGTACCCGCCCGCATTGTTCGCGAGGACGTCGATCCTCGGATAGCGGTCCTTCAGGTCGCCCGCGAGACGCCGGACCTGGGCGAGGGATGAGAGGTCCGCGACGACGGACTCCACGGCTACGTTGCCGGTCGTGCGCCGAATGGACTCGACCGTGGAGGCGGTTCGGTCCGGGTCGCGGCCCGCCACGACCACACGCGCTCCCCGTTGCGCGAGGGCGTACGCAGCGGCCGCCCCGATGCCGGAGGTGGCGCCGGTGAGGACGCACGTCTTGCCCGTCATCGTCCCCTCGGCGGCCATGTCCAGGGCCATCCAGGGGTCGGCGCTACTTGAACTCAGCCCTCCGGACCCGCGGCTTCGCGTCGGTCACCAGACGGTCCAGGAGGTGCTGGGCGCCCCTCGCGACCTCGTCGACCGCGCGGTCGAACGCCGCCGCGTTGGCCCGGGAGGGCCGCGGAAAGCCCGAGATCTTCCGGACGAACTGGAGCGACGCCTGACGGATCTCCTCGTCGGTCGCAGGCGGATCGACGTTGAACAGGGGCTTGATGCTCCGGCACATGGGATCGCTTCCTGGACGGCAGACTCGCGGAGGGGAATCCCCCGGAGACGCGTGGGCGCCCGCAGGCCTTCCCAAGCTAAGGCGCCTTCCGGTCGAGGGAAGCGATCTCCCAGGCCCTCCGCGTGCATCCCCGCCGCCCGAAACCCTTGAATGCTCGAAGCGCGGTAGTCCTCGCGAGGTGGAGGGAACGCTCGCGGAACGGGAGCACCGGACTCGGAGGGACGTGGTCGTCCTCCTGCTCGCGGCGGCCATCTCCTTGGCGACCGCGGGCCCGCTGGCCGGCCGGGCGTGGGCGGCCGTCGGGGGCCACGTTCCCTTGATCAGCGGCATCACCGCGATTGGGTCGAGCGATGCCGCGTTGAACCTGACGGTCGGAGGCGCCATGGACTGGAGCTTCCGCCCGAACGGGACGCCCAGCCTGGTCACGATCGCCTGCGCCGCCTTCGGAACGAACGTCACGCTCGCCGCGACGTACGCCGGGGCCAGCATGAACCCAGGCATCGTGTACGACCACGTGCCGTTCTACGTCGGCATCTGGTACCTTGCGTCGCCTCCCGCAGGGACCGAGAGGGCGGCCGTGAGCCTGAGCCGTGCGGACGGGGGCACGCCCACGGAATGCTCCGCCACGGGCTGGACGGGGACCGCGGCGGTGGACGCGTCCGTCTCGAATGCGAGCTGGGAGTGGGGCTATGTCCAGTCCTACCTCACGATCGCCCCGGCCCGGGCGGTTCCCGCGGGCGAGGTGTTCTTCAGCGCCCTGAGCCGGTTCGAGTGGGGCCAGGGGACCCCGCTCGCCGTGGGCTCCACGGGCGGCGGCGCGACCTTGGTGGACGCCAACACGACGCTCGGGTTCGGCTGTCTGGCGATTCTTGACCATCCCGACGTGGATTGCGTCGCGTCCGCCCAGCTGCGCACCGGGGGTACGTCGATGACCTACACGTGGGCGTACTTCGGCGGCTTCGCGGTTGCCGCGGGATTGGGCCTCGTGGCAGGGACCGGCCCCGCCCCGGTCGGCGGCACGGCGGGAACGGTCCTCGGCCTCCCGAGCGTGCTCTTCGTCCTCGTGTTGCTCCTTGCGGGCATCTCCGTGGGACTGGCCCTCGCCCTCCTCTGGCCTCCTCGCGGTCGCGACCGAGTCCGGACGCCGTGAGTGCGGTCCCGTGGCGAGTTCGACCGAGCTTGGTCGCACCGCTTCTCTCTCGGACCACGCCCTCACCTCGGGGGTTGTTCGGTCGTCCTCAATCCTTGGCGCCTTGGTTCCGGCCGCCGGTCGGGAGACTCCCTTCGCTTACTAGGGCTTTCGGACCGGCGAAGGAAATTCCTTGATCCGGGGGTGCCTGGGTATGAGTTGGCATCGGCCGCGGTCTTCGAGACGACAATGCCGTTCCTAACCGCGAAACGGTCCGGCTCAGGGACAACCCCGCGGAGACCACGAGGACTACTCCTGCCGCCAGAACGCCTCGTCGCCCCACGCACTCCGGAGCGCGAGGCCGAACGCGAGCTCTCGCTCGACCACGTCCAAGGGTGGTTCGATCAGGGTGAGCCGGACGCCGCTGACCGTCTCGTTCCCCCGGACCGCGGGGCGACCCGCTTCCGTGAAGACGATGCTCCCGAACTCCATCGAGCCGACGTCATAGTGGTGCCCGTTGAAGTCGAACACGGTGCGCTCGGCCTCGGGGCGGAAGTCGATGTACAGGGTGATGCCGGGCCGCTCGATTTCGAGAATCTGTCGCTTCTCGTCGTAGCGCACGAGCCCGGGCTCCACTCCCGGCGGTCCTTCGACCACGTACCCGCCCGACTGCGCAGGGCGGACGTCGAACGTGCCCGTCTCCGTGCGGACCTTCCCGAGGTTCCTCAGGGATCCGACCTTCGCGGTGACGGTCACCGTCGGGCGTAGCCACGTCTTCCGCATAGCCCTTCCGGCCGACACAGGGGCGAACCGGGGCGAGGTCGGACTCATGCCCGGTGTACCGCACCGGCGCCAAGCGATTCGAGAACCGACCGCTGCTTCGTTCGCAGGATGAACGCCCACCCTTCATGGACGTGGAAGAGAACCGCGAAGCGGCCGAGCATCTGCGACTCCCACGAAGTCCGGTCCCTCGACGACGGCGTGGTCGTGGCCACCCAGCCGCACATCCCCTCCTCGTCTGCAAGCAGCAAGTCGGCGTAGGCGGGCGGCGGCACGAGCCCGAGGAGCTCGTGGCAGAAGGGTGAGGGCACCTCCTTGCCGAACTCGATGAGGTAGGCGAGTTGGTCCTGGCGGGGAAGGTTGGTAGAGAAGTAGTCGAGGCCGAGTCTCGCGTGGGGATGGTGTGCCAGCACGTCGGGTTGCAGCCCGGTGGGCTGACCGTACCAACGAGGCTGGGGGTCCGACGAGGTGCGGATGTTCGTGAGCACGTAGAGGTAGGGGTACAGCGTCTGGAGCGCGGCTACGTTCCTCACGTAGATGCCCCACGTTTGCTCGTCACCGGAGGGAGGGGTTTCAAACTCGAACATGGCGTCGAACGTGCCGTTGGCTTCGTGCAACGGTTGTTTCTGGACCAGACCAACCAAGTTCATGGGCGGAGGCGAATCGGACACGCTCGGCATAAGCCCTTCCTGCGGACTCGGGGGCGAACGAGGCAGGGGCATCCCTCATCCCACGGTTCGATTCTCTCCCGGGGATTTGAGGCCGCGGTGGCTGCGGATGCCGGCCGCCAGACCGCAGACTGAAGGCAAGACAGTCCCCTCTTGAATCATGCCCCCGGCTCGCATCTTGGCGGCGGTCAGGTCCGCGTCCAGCCGACAGTAACGACTATTCCCTACTTGCCGGAGGTTCTTTAGGTCCCGAGGACGCTCAACGACGGGTGCTCCTGTGGGCGACATCGCGACGATCTCAACGATCATTGTGACCGTGAGCGTCGTCACGGGCGTGGTCTTCACGGTCCTCGAGCTTCGCCACCTGGCCCGAACCCGGCGAACCGAGGTCATCATGCGCATCTATCAGGAATTCGGCCGGAAGGAGTGGATCGACAACGTGATGAAGGTCGGGGCGGCCAAGTTCGTGAGCCTCGAGGACTACTCGGCCCGGTACGGCCTCACGCCGGTCCTCCAGGTCGCGATGCTCTTCGATGGCGTGGGTGTGCTCCTCGAGGAGGACCTCATCGACCTGCGTCTGGTGAACAGTCTGTTCGGGTCGTCCGTGAGCCCTCTGTGGCAGATGGTCCGGCCGATCGTCTACGCGATCCGCGCCTCGGGCGCCCAGCCGACCATGTTCTCCCACTTTGAATCCCTCTACCATCGACTGAGCGGGTACCGCGCGGACCATCCCAACGTTCCGACCTGAATGGGGGGAAGCGGGGCATCCCGGAGGGTGCCCTCCAAACCGGATTCGATCCGGGTCTGGAGGAGCCCCTTCACGCGACCCACTTGCCGCGGTCGATGACGACCGTGCCGCCGATCTCGACGGTCCCATGGGCGAGGTGGCTCGCGAAGCCGTAGGACGACTCGTTCTTCCCTCCGATCAGGCGGTTGTCCCCGATGCCGATCGTGACCGTCCCCGCGACCACGGGGTTCTGCAAGAATCCCGCCTTCGCTTTCGGGTTGAGGCCGACGGAGAACCCCCCGAACATGTCCTTGGCCCCCGTGGCCGTCTCCCAGCTCGCCTGGGATGCGGCGAGGTTCCGCTTCGCGGAGATGTCGATCGCGTGGCCGTCGCGGAACGTCCAGCTCAGGCCCTCGATCAGGCGGCCCTGCTGAGGGATGCCGACGTCGCTCACGAAGGTGCCCTGGGCGCTCTCCTCGACGGGCGCGACGAAGGCGGACCCCGCGGGGAGCCCGACGTCCCTGTTCCCGGCCGCCAGGTCTTCGTCCGAGATCACGCCGTCGTCGACCTCGGGCCGCCGGTCCCCTCCGGCGATCCGGAAACGCAGGTCCGTGCCGTTGTCCGCGGTGACGTGCACGTCCGCGGGGGCCGAGAGGCGGGCCGCCACGCCCTTGCCGGCGGCCCCGAGCTTGCCGTAGTTAACGGCGATCGCGGCCTCGACCATGGCCTTCCAGGCCGGGTAGCTGAAGCCGTACGTCCGGGCGCGCTCCCGCGTGACCTGGCCGAGGGCCACGCCGACGGTCTTCGGCTTCTTCACGAGGCTCTTCTCGAAGTGGGCCTGCTCGCCCGCGTACATGGCCCCGAACTTCTCGTTCCCGACCCGGGCCATGGGGCCGGGATCCTTGGGACCGCCGAGGTAGACGTAGGACTGGGCGTACTCGGCGATGCCGAGGCAGTGCGCGGACGTTCGGCGCAGGTTCTCCTCCGTGAAGTTCTTGAACTGCCCGTAGAAGATCCGGTCTGTGTCGAGGGCCAGGATCGGATCGGCCCCGAGCTTCTGGCATTCGAG
>DASQGG010000132.1 GCA_035632695.1 Thermoplasmata archaeon | reverse complement strand
GTCGAAGTACAGCATGAGCCGCGCCCTGACCACCGCGGTCTTGGCTTCCTTCCTGGCCGTGATCCTCCTCGTGCCCGTGACGGGGAACGGGCTCGCGGGGATCGCGTCCGGGCCCACCCGACCCGTCAGCATTGCGCCGCGCTCCTCGGAGACCGTGCTATTCACGAGCCCCGACGTGTTCGGTGTGAGCTACGTCCAGACCATCCATGTCCAGGGAATGTCGGGCACGGTCCGGGTGGCCGTGGAGAAGAACGGCGGGACGCTCGCCAACAAGTCCGTGACCGGCTCGCAATCCGTGGACCTGTCCGTGCAATCCGCTGCCTCGGGGGCTCCGGCGAACTGGTCCCTCGTCTTCACGAACGCGGGCAGCGGCTCGGCAGGCGTGACGTACACGCTCTCGGTGGCCCTGATGCCCTCCCTCTTCTCCACGGTGCCCTTCCTCCTGTTCCTCTACGTCGCCGCGAACCTCGGATGGTGGTTCGGACTTCGGCCCATCCGGGATCGGACGAAGACCGAGGCGCTCTACGCGGGCACGAGCAACGCCGCCCAACTCGACATGGGCGAGCGGGCGTACATCGAATATGCAATGCAGCCCCAGCCTTCGGCGGCCTCCGCGGCCTCCGTGGCGTTCGATCCGCCCCCTCCGCCGCCCACCGCGCTGCCCCCTCCGCCCGTGGCCCCCGCACCCGTGCCCGCGGCTCCGGCCGTTGCGCCGGCGGCGCCGCAGCCCCGACCCACACCCCGGCCCGACACGGCGGACACCTTCGCGGCAAAGGGCGACACGCTCTTCGTGATCCAGGAGTACCCTTCGGCCGTGGCCGCCTACGACGAGTCTCTACGCCTGAACCCGAACTCGCCCCGCGTGCTCCTCGCCAAAGCGGGCGCCTTGACCGCAATGAACGACACGGCCGTGGCGCTGGACACCTACCGGCGCATCCTCGCGCTGGAACCCACGAACGAGACCGCGCTCCGCGCGACCTCCCGCATCCTTGCGGCCCAGAGCCGGTGGCGGGAATGCCTGGAGACCGTGGAGGCCATCCTCCGGCGCAAGCCCAACGACACGTCGGCCCTCGAGCTGAAGGGAGACGTGCTCACGAACCTGGGTCGGCGCCCCGAGGCGCTCGCGGCGTTTGAGGCGGCGCAGGCGCTGGACCCCCAGGACGCCAACCTCCGTCAGAAGATCGAGGAGGTGCGCGTGGACGTGCCCGGGCTCCTGAGCCGCGCCCTGATCGCGTCCGCGAGCGGGAACTACCCCCAGGCCCTGAACCTGTTCGATGACATCCTCGAGGTCGAGCCGAGCAACGTGAACGCGCTCATCGGCAAGGCGGTGGCCTACCGCCGAAGCGGCAAGCCGAACGAGGCCCTGAACTGCCTCGACCTCGTCCTCGACTACCAGCCGAACAACGCCTCGGCCCTCCTGAACCGAGGAAACCTGCTCCTGGAAAAGGGAGACCTGGATGCCGCGTTGGAGATGTTCGACAAGCTCGTCACGATCAGCCCCCAGGACGAGGAAGCGTGGGCCGTGCAGGGCGACGTGTTCCTGAAGATGGGCCGCGACGACGACGCGCTCCGTGCGTTCGCGGAGGCCTTGAAGCTCAATCCCGGCGACGAGGAGATCCAGCAGCGCATCCACGAGCTCGAGTCGTCCCGCGCGGTGTCCGCAGACGTCCTCCAGGACCTCTACACGGTCAAGGGCATCGGGCCCGCCCGGGCCAAGGCCCTCGTGGACGCGGGTTTCCATACCGTCGAGGACTACCAGAAGGCCACGGTGAATCAGCTGCTCGCGGTCAAGGGGATCACGCGGCGGATCGCCGAGGACCTCGTGAAGCACTTCAAGGCGCCCGTGGCGGTCCCGGCCCATTGAGGCTCAGTCGAGGCCGCGGTACTGCACCCGGTAGTACTCCCGGAACGCGCCGGACTTGATCGGCTTCCACCAGGTCTCGTGGGTCCGGTACCACTCCATAGTTTGCCGCAACCCGTCCTCGAACGTCTGCGCGGGTCGCCAGCCGAGGCGCGAACGGATCTTGGTCGAGTCCACGGCGTGCCGCAGCACGTGGCCGGGCCGGTCCGGCACGGACGTCAACAGGCTCGCGGGCTTGCCCAGGGCCTTCAGGATGGCGCTCCCGATCGTCCGAACGTCCCGCTCCTGCCCCGCCCCGATGTTGAAGACCTCGCCCTCGACCCCCTGGGCCGTCAGGAGGAGGTCGAGCGCCGCGCAGTGGTCGTCCACGTGGATCCAATCCCGGGAGTTCCGGCCGTCCCCGTACATGGGCAGCGGCTTGCCCTCCAAGGCGTTCGTCACGAAGAGAGGGATCAGCTTCTCCGGATGCTGGTAGGGCCCGTAGTTGTTCGTGCAGCGGGAGATCACGGCCGGCAGCCCGTACGTGGCCACGTAGGACCACACGAGCCGGTCCGCGCCCGCCTTGCTCGCCGCGTAGGGGGACTTCGGCATCAGCGGGGCCTCCTCCGCGCACGGTCTGTCTCCCGCCTCCCCGTACACTTCGTCCGTCGAGATGTGGACGAGCCGCGGCACGTCCGCCTTGCGGCACGCCTCGAGCACGCTGTACGTCCCCACGACGTCCGTCACGACGAAGGAGCCCGCATCGAGGATGGAGCGGTCCACGTGGGTCTCCGCGGCGAAGTGCACCACGGCATCCGCGCCGCGGACCACGCGGTCCATGAGACCGCGGTCGCACACGTCTCCCTGGACGAACGCGAGCCGCGGGTCGTCCCGGTGGTCCTGGAGGTTCGTCGGGTTGCCCGCGTACGTGAGCTTGTCGACCACGACGACGTCGTCCCGCCCCGCGGCGAGGCGGCGGCGGACGAAGTTGCTCCCGATGAACCCCATGCCGCCGGTCACCACGAGGCGCGCCATGCCCGCTCACTTGAGCTGGACGTCCCAGCGGTAGGGGACGTCCTTCGAGTCGTGGGGGACCCGGAACTCGTCCGGCTGCGCGTAGTCGTAGAGCTCCGTGGGGAAGTTCACGACGTAGACGAGGTCGCCGCCGATCGCCTTGAAGCCGTGGAGCACGAAGGGAGGGATCTTGATCAACATCGGATTCCGTTCGCCGGGGAAGAACTCGTTGATCTTGCCCTTCGTCGGCGAGCGATCGCGCTGGTCGTAGCAGACCACCTTCGCCGCGCCTTGGACGATCACGAAGTGGTCCGTCTGCTTCTTGTGGTAGTGCCAGCCCTTGACGATGCCCGGGTAGGCGATCGTGATGTAGGACTGGGCGAACCGCTCGAACTCGGGCCAGTCGCTCCGGAGCATCTCCATCAGGTAGCCGCGCTCGTCGTGGATCTGCTGGAGGGGCCGGACCTGGACTCCCTGGATGAGGTCCATGCGAACCGACTCGGGCAAGGGGACGTCAGTACATAGGCCTTCTCCCCTCCGAAGGTTTTTGCCCTGTCGAGCGGTGCGCCCCATGGTGGCCAAGGTCCTCGTCGTGGGCGGCGCCGGCCTCCTGGGCCAGCATCTGATCGACGAGGCCGCGCGCCGAGGCCACGCGATCACCGCGACCCATCGCGGGCCTGCCCCCTCACGAGCCGGCCTCCGGTGGGAGGCGCTCGACCTGCGGGACCCGTCGGCCATCTCCGAGGTGGTGCGGCGAACCTCTCCGCAGGTCGTCCTCAATGCCGCGGCCCTGACCGACGTGGACGGGTGCGAGGATCGCCCCGAGGAGGCGTTGACCGTGAACGCTCTCGCGCCGGCCGCGCTCGCCGCGGCGGCCGTGTCCGCGGGAGCGAGGTTCGTCCACGTGTCGACGGACTACGTGTTCGACGGGAGCGGCCCCGCCACGGAGACCACGGTGCCGCATCCCCTAGGGGTGTACGGTCGGACCAAACTTGAAGGGGAGCGGAGGGTCGCGGACGCGGACCGGAACGCCCTCCTGGTGCGGATGTCCGGCGTCTTCGGGTGGAACCGCGTGTCTCCCAAGCCGAACTCCGTCACCCGAATCCTCCAGGCCGTGGAGGCCGGCCAGGAGGTGCGGCTGTTCGAGGACCAGCGGATCACGCCCACGTACGCGAAGACCGCGGCCCAGGCGATGTTCGACCTCTCCGAGCTGGGAGCCCACGGCGTCTTCCACGTCGCCTCGCGGGACTGCGTGTCCCGCTTCGAGATGGGTCAGGCGGTCGTCGAGGCCTTCGGAATCCCGGGCGCCAAGCTCGTCCCCATCGCCATGCGAAGCGTCGCCCTCAAGGCCGCGCGCCCCCCGGCCTCCTGCCTCAGCGTGAAGAAGGTCGAGGAAACGTTAAAGAGGCCCATGCCCGGATTCCGCGCGTGTCTGGAAGACATGAGGCAGACGCGATGAAGGGCCTCATCCTGGCAGGCGGTTCCGGCACGCGGCTGCGCCCGCTGACCCACACGGGGCCGAAGCAGCTCATCCCGATCGCGAACCGCCCGAACATCCTGTACTGCCTCGAGGACCTCCGGGAGGCCGGGATCACGGACATCGGCGTGATCCTGGGCGACAACCAGCCCGAGAAAGTCCGCGAGCTCCTCAAGGACGGCGCGCCCTTCGGGGTGCACATCACGTACGTGGTCCAGGGGGCGCCCCGTGGGATCGCGCATGCGATCGGCTGCGCGGAGGACTTCCTCGCGGGCGGGCCGTTCTGCGTGTACCTGGGCGACAACCTCCTGAAGGGAGGAATCACGGCCATGGTCTCCGAATTTGCGGCGAGCGACGCGGACGCAGGCATCGCGCTCTGCCGCGTGTCGGAACCGGAGCGGTTCGGCGTCGCGGAACTGGACGCGAATGGCCGGGTCGTGCGGCTCGTCGAGAAGCCCAAGGAGCCCACGAGCGACCTCGCCCTCGTCGGCATTTACTTCTTGCGGGAGAGCATCTTCCCGATCATCCGCTCCCTGAAGCCGTCCTGGCGCAACGAGCTGGAGATCACGGACGCCCTGGAGACCCTGCGCCTCCGTGGCGGCAAGGTGAGCGCGCATGTCGTCACCGGGTGGTGGAAGGACACGGGCAAGCCCGAGGACATCCTCGACGCGAACCGGCTCGTCCTCGACGAGCTCCAGCCGCGGATCGAGGGGACCGTGGAGGCGGGCGCGGAGATCAAGGGCCGCGTCGCGATCGGTCCCGGGTCCGTCGTCCGCGCGGGCGCCGTGGTCCACGGCCCCGTCGTGATCGGCCGGGACTGCGAGATCGGCGCGGGCACCTATATCGGTCCGTACACGGCCGTCGGGGATCGCACGGTGATCGAGGTCGCGGACGTCGAGAACTCGATCCTTCTCTCCGACGTGCACTTGGCCACGCACCACAAGATCGTGGCCAGCCTGATCGGCAGCCACAGCCACATCACGGAGGACGAGCACGCCCGGCCCCGAGGCATGCGAGTCGTGCTCGGCGAGCACAGCCACGTGCGCCTCTGATCCGCGCGAGGCAAGTTCTTAAGTAGCGGCTACCCTTGCCAACCCGGTTTCCATGAAGGCGTATCGCATCAGCGGGCGCTTCCGCATGGGCCGTGGCTGGCAGGCCTTCTCCAAGGAGGTCGCCGCGGCCGACGAGGCCGCCGCGCGGGAGCGGCTCCTCTCCGTCCTGGGGAGCCAGCACGGCGTCGCCCGCAAGTACATCGAGGTCTCCGGCGTCGCCGAGGTCCCCGCCGGCGAGATCCGCGATCACGCGGTCAAGTACGCCGTGGAGGCGAAGGCGTGACCGCACCCGAGGCGGAGCTCCGGCGCGGCCTCGCCGTGCTCGACCAGTACCGGGAGCAGCTCGAGTCCCTGGCCCAGCAACAGGAGATCGTCCGGGTGTCCCTCGAGGAGCACATGCGGGCCCGAGAGACCCTCCTCCGCTACCAGGAGGCGGGGAAGGGCGCCGAGGTCCTCGTCCCGGTCGGCGCGAACGCGTTCCTCGTCGCCGAGGTGAAGGACGCCGCCAAGGCGTTCATGGGCGTCGGCTCGGACCTCGTCGTGTTCGACGAGATCCCGAAACAGATCGAGCGCCTCGACGTGCAGATCAAGTCCATCAGCGACGCGGTCGCGGCCATCGGGCAGCGCCTCGCGGAGTTGCAGCGGCGCGCGGAGACCCAGAGCGCCTCCGTCCAGAGCCTGTACGACCGGATCCAGGGGACCCCGGGCGCGGACGGTCCGACGTAGATGTTCAAATCCCTCCGAGAGAAGCTGGCGGCGTGGCGGCAGAAGGCGGAGGCCGAGGTCGTCGCGGAGGCGAAGGGCGAGGGATCGGGCGGTGCGCCACCCCCGGTGACCAAGACCGCGCCGTCGGCTCGGGTCATCGGCGATTCCGGCCGGAAGATCAAGGAGGACAAGCTCGAGGAGATCCTCTACGACCTGGAGATCGCCCTCCTGGAATCCGACGTCGCCTTCCCCGTCGCCAAGGAGGTCGTCGACACGCTCGCGGAGGACCTCCGCGGGAAGCGGGTGGCCCGCGAGGTGTCCGTGGAGACGGGCGTCGAGGCCGCGCTGCGAGACGCGATCACGAAGGCCATGACCGTGCCCACGATTGACCTGTTCGAGGTGATCCAGACCCACCCGAAGCCCGTCGTGATCATGTTCGTCGGCGTGAACGGGACCGGCAAGACGACGACGATCGCGAAGCTCGCGTACCACATCCAGAAGAAAGGCTACACGGCCGTGGTCGCGGCCGCGGACACGTTCCGCGCGGGGGCCATCGAGCAACTCGAGAAGCACGCCGAGGCCATCGGCTTCAAGCTGATCAAGCACGAGGCGGGATCCGACCCTGCCGCGGTCGCCTACGACGCCGTGGAGCACGCCCGCGCGCGCAAGCGCGACGTGGTCCTGATCGACACGGCGGGCCGCATGCAGACGAACACGAACCTCATGGACCAGATGAAGAAGATCAAACGGGTCGCGGAGCCGGACCTGGTGCTCTACATCGGGGACGCCCTCGCCGGGAACGACGCGATCGAACAGGCGAAGCAGTTCCACGAGGCCGTGGGCCTGGACGGGATCGTGCTCACGAAGATTGACGCGGATGCGAAGGGGGGAGCGGCCCTCTCCATCGCCCGGACCATCGGGAAGCCCGTCGTGTTCGTGAGCACGGGGCAGGGCTACGAGGACATCCGCCGGTTCAACGTGAAGTGGATGGTGGACCGCCTCCTGTCCCCCGCGGAGAAGGAGGCGTAGGTTGGCGGTCCACGGCCTGCTCGAGAAGAACCAGGTCGTGGAGTTCCCCGTGCTGCAGCTCGCCTTGGCGGCCGTGAAAGCGCGTGTCGACCCGCTGACCGTGCGGTCGCTCGGGTCCGCGGGCCAGGATGAGGATGTGCCCCTGCTGGAAATCCGCGGGCCGCCCACGGAGTTCCGCGTGCGCGTTCTCACGGACAAGCCCGACTACCTGGACTGGCTCAATGCGGCCCTGCTCCGGGCGGGGGTGGTCGAGCCCGTCGGCCTGACCGCGGTCGCGCGGCGTCTCGCGGAGTACGAGGACATCGTCCTCGGCGTGGACACGAACCTCCTGTATTCCTGCGTCCTGGGGGAACACCTCCTCGAGGAGTTCCACCGCATCCACGCGCGGCCGTACAAGGAGACCGTGAACTGGATCCTGCTCGTGATCCCGGGCGTCGTGATGCAGGAGTTGGAGAACGCCGCGAACCAGAAGAAGGGCGGAAATCTCACCCACGCGGGCCGCATGGGCTACCGCGCGCTCCAGGAGATCACCACGCTGAAGCGCACGGAGGCCTTCCAGGGCATGAGCGTGCTCGTCGTGGGCCAGACGAACCCCGAGCAGCTCCGCCTCTCCCCGGACGGCCTCACGATCCTGAACGCGGACTCCCTGATCCGGGACCAGTTCAAGGCCTTCCTGCGAGGGATCGAGTTCCGGAAGGGCATCTTCTTCCTCACGATGGACAAGACGAACGCCTCAATGGCGGCCGCGGAGGGCCTCAGCGCGCTCCGCATCCAATATCCCCGCCGACTCCGGAAGGGCGATGAGGCCTCCATGCCCAGGGAGGAGACCGTCCTCTTGGCCCGCGTCCTGTACGAGCTCGCCGTGGAGTTCGGCCGGGCGAGGGTCGCCTGGAACGATGCTGGCGCCCACCATCTGGATCTCGAAGGCGCTTGGACCTGGAAGTCCATGGAGCATTGGGAGGCGTTCCAGCTCCTCGGCTCGGACCGGGATCGAGGGTTCGACAAGATCATGACCCGCTACATCGGGGGACGCTTCGACCTCCGCCGCATCCTCGACGTGTGGCAGGAGCTGTCCGACGCCCTCGCCGAGTGACTACGCTGCCGCGGGCACCCATCCGAACCGTTTCCGGAACAGCCAGACGAAGTTGGAGAACGCGTCGCTGAAGCTCCGGATCTTCTTCCTCCCGACCCGCACCCGGTAGTCGATGGGGATTTCCGCGTACCGGTAGCCGCGGAGGAGGACTTCGGTCTTGAGCTCCTCCGAGAACGGCATGCCGTCGTGGACCACGTGGATGTCCGTGAGGAGGTCGCGCCGGAACGCCCACATGCCGGACTGGGAGTCCTGCATGGGGAACCGATAGAGGACGCGGAAGGCGACGTTGAGCATCGTGTTGCCGAGCCGGTGCATGCCCGTCATCGCATCCTCCGAGAGGCGGCTCATCCGGTCGCCCGAGACAAAGTCCGCTTGACCCGCCTCCAGGAGCCGGAGGAAGTCCGGGAAACGCGCTCCGGGATAGGTCAGGTCCGCGTCCAGGGTACAGATGTAGGTCCCGCACGCCGCGGCGAATCCCGTCTTGTAGGCACGGCCGTAGCCGCGGCGTGGCTCGGAGACCACGCGCGCACCCTTGGACGCCGCGATTTCCTTCGTGCGGTCCCGGGAGTCCGTATCGACGGTCAGGATCTCGAGGTCTCGCCCCGCTAGCGCCCCTCGGACCTCGTCGATCACGGCCCCGATGGAAGCCTCCTCGTTCATCGTGGGGATGACGACGGAGACCTCGACCATGCCGCGCGATTCGACCCCCTTCGTATAATGCTTTGCACCTTGCTACGCGGATCGTTCGCGGCCGAAGAGTTTGTACGCGCCGTACCCAAGGAGGGCCGTGAAGAGCCGAAGCAGGCTCCAGAAGTTCGTCTTCTGGCGCACCATCTCGAACGGTCGGTACGCGCCCCACAGGCTCCCGTGCTTCAGGGTAAGCTGCTTGCGGCCCACGCCGTTCCAGAACGCCTGCCGCAGGAAGTCGAAGTACGAATCCCGGGTGCGGTGGTAGACGATCGCGTTCGTGCGGAAGGCGATCGGGTGGCCCGCAAGGACGGCGCGGAGGTTCAGATCGATGTCCTCGGCGGTCACCATCCACCCGTCGAATCCACCGATTTCCTTGAGGACCGACTTCTTGTACGCCAGGTTGGAGGAGGGATACGTGACGTCCACGCCGCGGACGATGAGCTCGACGCGCTCGAGGTCCTCGAAGGGCCGATAACCGATTTGGATGCTCCGCCCTGCGACCACGTCCGCCGTCTTGAGGCCCTCGCGTAGCTCGTGAATCCAGAACGGATTCGCGATGGCGTCTCCGTCGATGAAGGCAACCGCCTCTCCACGAGCCACGCCGATTCCGAAGTTGCGTCCGGCACCGCGGGTGCCGCCGCGGAAGAACAGTCGGACGAAGTCGTACTTCTTCTCATACTGCCGCACGATGTCCGGCGTGCCGTCCTCGCTGCTCGAGTCCACGACGACGATTTCAATGGGCGGTTCCTGGACGACGAGACTGTCGAGGAGGTGGGCGATGTTCCTCGCCTCGTTGCGGACCGTGGTCACGATGCTGATGAGCACCGCCGGGGCCAAGGGGAGGTCGCGTTATGACCGTTTCGGGTGGGCGTGCAGGAACGAGATAGATACGAGATAGAAAGCCGCGTCGGCCGAGGCAGACACTCGCCCAAGCCGCGTAGGTCCCGGTCATGGTAGATGCTGGGAAGCGGCGTCGGCGCGCGTGCGTTCGTACAGGGCCTCCAGGTGCGGCATGCACGCGTCGGGGGAGTGCGCAAGGGATTTCCGCAGCGCCCCCTCCGAGAGGCGTCGGTAGAGCGCCTCGTCCGTCGTGACCTCCTGGAGCGCGTGGCCGAAGGCATCCACGTCGAAGGGAGGCACGACCCGCCCGCACCCTGAGTCCACCAGCTCGTCCAGGGTGGGAACCTCGAAGGTGACCACGGGAAGACCCAGCGCGAGTGCTTCGAGGGCCACGTACCCGAACTCTTCGGATCGACTTGGCATGGCTAGGACGGTGGCATCCCGCATGATGTCCCGGGCCCGATTGAGATCCACGCGCCCGTGCATCCGGACCGTTGCGTCCGCCGTCGGTCCGCGCAAGAGGCCTGTGGCCCGGGCATCGGGCGCGCCGATGAAATCGAGCTCGAACGGGATCCGGTCTCCGAAGGATTGCAGCGCTTTCCCCAGGAGGTCGAGCCCCTTGCGCGGCGCACCGAGATTCGCAGAGGAGAAGAGGACCCGCGGAGTCTCGGGCAGGGTCCGGGGCACCCCGCGTCCTGCCAAAGAGAGGATGGGAGGAACCCACGACGCGTCCCAACCGCGCGTCGAAAGCTCTCGGGCAAGGCGCTGGCTGACCGCTGCGACGGCAGCGCAATGCCGGAGCGCTTCGCTGTCCAGCCGGTAACCGGTCCACGACTCGGCGATCTCCCAGAGCACCTGACGCGTGCCGTAGGAGCGCATCGCAATGCTCGCGCGCCACCGGGACATGAGCCCATGTGGCGTGTGCCACGCCGTCCACACGGTCGGGACGCCTAGGTCCACCGCGAGCATGTCGGAGGAGACGATGTGGGCGATGTCGGGATGCAGCTCACGGAGCCGCTCCCGCAACCAAGCCGACCGGGGTCGGGCCAGAGCGCTCGGGACGATTCGGTCCGTCGCGCGGCGGCGCCTCGGCGGGGATTCCGGGATCAGGACCTCGACCTCGTGGCCGCGAACGGTGAGGGCGCGCCCGAGCTCGGTGACGTAGGTGCTGATGCCGGAAGGGCCCGGGCCCCCCGCGGCGATGGCGATGCGGTTCCCGTGACGGTTTCCAGGATGGGACGGCCCCGAAGCCACTCGCGCAACCCCGTCAGCGCACGGGAAGGAGCTTGTCCTTGAGATGGTTTCGGTCGATCCAGGAAACGATGAGTTCGTCCCGGTGGATGTCCATCCGCTCCCAGTCCTTCCGGTACGGGTAGTGCTTCATGAACAGGGCCATTGCGAACGCGATCGGGATGAGCGGATAACTCCAGCGGGTCCAGATCTCCACGAACCCGAGGCGGAATCCGTCCCGGAGGGCCTCGATCCTCCGCCGCAGCTGGGCGATGACGGTCGTCCTTCGGGGATCGGTCCGCTTCCGGACCGCGGAGACGCGTTCCGACTTCGTGAGCCATCCCTTGACCGCCAGGCGGTATCCGAGCAGGCGGTCCTCGTAGTGCTGGAGGGGCGCATAGCCGCCGACCTCGGCGTACATGGCGCGCGGGACGATGAAGAAGCCGTGGCACCAGAAAGCGCGCCGTGCCCCCGTGACCGCGTCCGTCTCCAAGACCTCGTGGTAGAGTCGTTTGGCCTCGGGGAGGGCGACCACGACATCGTCCGTGTCGACATGATGGATCAGGTAGTCGCCGTGGGCCCCTCGGGATGCAACGTCACGGGCCTGTCCCCGGTTCGACTTCCGTGTGAGGAAGACGTAGCCGTGCGCGAGGCACCAGGACCTCAGCCAATCTCCCGAGCCATCCGCGCTGCCCGCGTCGACGACGACGACCTCGTCCTCCTCTCCCACGTTGCGGAGCAGCGAGCTCGCCCAACTCTCCACGGTCCGGATGGAGTTGAAGTTCGTCACGCAGATGCTGTACTTCTTCGTCATGCCGCGCGCCGCCGGCGAAGCGACTCGAGTGAAGACACACGAACCTCCTCAGAGGTCGTCCCACGTCTCCGCGACCTTCGGAGTCGCACCTCGGAGCCAGCGACCTTTAATAAGCGGCCTCCGACATTCGCGAGCGCGGACCATGGCGCGCATCGTCACGATCGTCGGTACGCGCCCTGAGATTATCAAGATGGCGCCGGTGGTCAAGGCCCTGGACGGGCTGGACCACGAACACGTCCTCGTCCACTCCGGGCAGCACTACGACCTCCTCATGGACCGCGTCTTCTTCCGGGACATGGAGCTCCGCGAGCCCGACCACCGCTTCGAACTGCGCGAGGAGTCCCCGCCGCTCCAGGTGGCCACGACGATGCGGCAGGTCGCGGACGTCGCCGACGGCGCGGACCTCGTCGTCGTTCACGGTGACACGAACACCACGCTCGCGGGCGCGGTCCTCGCGAACAAGCTCCAGCGCCCGCTCGCCCATGTGGAGGCCGGCATACGGTCCTTCGACCGGAGCATGCCCGAGGAGATCAACCGCACAGTCACCGACCTGCTCTCCGACCTGCTGTTCGCCCCGACGCCCACGGCGGTGGAGAACCTGCGCCGGGAGAACGTGACCCAGGCGATCCACGAAGTGGGGAACAGCGTGGTCGACGCCCTGATGCAGAACCTGCCGGTCGCCGAGGCGCGTTCGCGGATCCACGATCGCCTCGACCTCCGTCCGCGCGGGTATCTGCTGCTCACCTTCCACCGAGCCGAGAACGTGGACCGCCCGGAACCCCTGGCCCGCGCCCTCACCGCGTTCGAGGCGGCAGCCGAGGAAGCCGGCCTGCCCATCGTGTTCCCCATCCACCCCCGCACCGCGCGGCGCCTGCAGGAACTGGGCCTCGAAGGGCGCGCGTCCGCCCTGCATGCCCTGCGCCGGATCGAGCCCGTGGGCTATCTCGACATGCTCGCCTTGGAGAAGGAAGCCGCCCTCATCCTGACGGATTCGGGCGGACTCCAGGAGGAGGCGTGCTTCCTGCACGTTCCCTGCGTGACCCTGCGCGAGAACACGGAGCGACCCGAGACGCTGGACATCGGCGCGAACGTGCTCACGGGGACGAACCCCGCGCGCGTCCGCACCGCGGTGCGCAAGCAGCTCGCCGCCCACCGGTCCTGGCCCAACCCGTACGGCGACGGCACGACCTCGGCGCGGATCGCGGACATCGTCGACGCCTTCGCGGGTCGATGACCTATGCGCATCTTGATGCTCGTGTCAAACGACGTGGTCCACGACACGCGCGTCCTCAAGGAGGCGCGTGCCCTCCGCGACGCCGGACACGAGATCGCGTTCATCGGGTGGGACCGTTCCGGGCGTGGGCCGGCCGAGAGCTCGTGGGACGGCATCCGGATCCGCCTCGTGCGGACCCGCGGACTCCTTCGCCTCGCCGCGCATGATGCCCTCCGCAACCCGTTGTGGTGGCGCATGGCGGCACGACTCGCCCTGCGTGAGCCGTTCGATGCGGTCCACTGCCATGACCTCGACACCCTTCCCAGCGGGGTGCGGTTGAAACGGAAGACCGGCCGCCCCCTGGTGTACGACTGCCACGAAGTCTTCGGATACATGATCGAGGAGGACATGCCGGGGTTCGTGGTCGCCGCGGCGTTCCGGCTCGAGCGGCGCCTCGCGCCGCAAGCGGACCGCGTCATCGCGGTGAACGAGGCGGTGAAGCGGTACATCGACGGGGTGACGGGCCGAGACTCCGTGCTCGTGCAGAATTGCCAGGAGCTCCTCGTGACGGGGTATCGACCGCCGACGGCGGCCGCGTTCACGGTCCTGTACGTCGGGACGCTCCACAAGAGCCGGTTCATCCTCCCGGCCATCGACGTGGTAGGCTCCATGCCCGACGTCCGCCTCGTGATCGGGGGCACGAAAGCCCTCGCGGCGGAGGTCGCGGCTCGATGCGCCCAACACCCGAACACGACGTACCTTGGGCCGGTGCCCAACGAGCGTGTGTTGCCCCTGACCCTCGATGCGCACGCGGTCCTGTCCATGTTCGATCCCGCCCTGCGGATCAACCAGGTGGGGTTCCCGAACAAGATTTTCGAGGCCATGGCCGCGGGCCGTCCAGCCATCGTGACCGAGGGGCTTCCCATGTCCGACCTCGTGCTCCGGGAATCCTGCGGGCTCGCGGTGCCGTACACGACCACGGGCTTCCGGTCCGCGATCGAGCGTTTGCGGGGCGATCCCTCCCTCGCCGATCGCCTAGGCCGAAACGGGCTCGAGGCAGCCCGGCGAACGTACAACTGGCAGGCGGAGTCCCAGAAGCTCGTGGCCCTGTACGAGGGTCTCGGGGCGTGAGGCCCATTCCCACGACAGTGGGACCAGGCGATCCTCGTCCGTCGAACTTCTCGCGTCAGGCTCCGCGGAGGCGGTGCGACCCCAGGCCCTTGACACGTTTAAGTAGTCCCGAGAACTCACCGCGCGTTCAATGCCGTTGCGCGCGCAGTACCCCGTGACCTGGGTGCGGGCAGGCCAGGTCGATCCCCGCGCGAAATGGTTCACGGCGATCTACGACGAGATCCGCCTGCACATTCCGACGCACCTGATTCGCCTCTTCTACGCGCCGCTGCCCTCCCTCGCACCGGCCCTGTGCCGCCTCCAGATGAGCGTCCTCGAGCGCCGGGACCGGATCACGCATATCCCCACGAACGCGTACCACTTCCTCCTGCGGAGGCGGGCGCGGTGCCCGACCGTGATCTCGTGCTACCACGTGGGGCCGCGGAAGACCATGGTGCCCCTCGAGCTCGCCGACCGGGTCCTGGTGAGCGCGCGCCAGCTCATTCCTGGGCTCGAGGCGTTCGCGAAGCTCCCGCACCCGCCCGAGGTCGTCTACCTCGCGGTGCCTCCCAGCTACCGCCCGGCGGAGGTGCCGCGGGAGCCCCACCAGCTCCTCTACGTGGGCACGGAGCAGAAGCGAAAGAACGTCGAGGGGCTGTTCCGGATCTTCGCTCGGGTGCTCAAGGAGCATCCCGCGACCCTCGTGAAGATCGGGAAGCCCGGCCCGGAACGGCCCCGGCTCTCGGCCTTGGCCCGCGAGCTCGGAATCCAGGACCACGTCGTATGGCGGGACTACGTCCCCGAGGAGGAGCTCGTGCGGCTCTACCAGACGTCCACGCTCGCCGTGGTCCCCTCCTTCCTCGAGGGGTTCTCCATGCCCTGCCTGGAGGCCATGTCCACGGGCTGTCCCTTGGTTGCCTCGAACCTCACCGCGATCCCGGAGATCGTGGGCAACGGCGGCCTGCTCATCAGCCCGAACGCCGAGGACGAGTGGGCCGACTCCATCCTGCGGATCCTCCAGGAACCCGCGTTCGCGCGCGAGCTCGCGGCACGCGGCGTGCAGCGCAGCCGTGACTTCTCGCCCCAGAAGAGCGCCGAGCAGACGCTCCGGATCTACCGCGAGGTGTGGCAGGACTGGGGGGGACGGTGAACGGCCCCAGCCGACGTCACCCGGGACTATCGCCATGAGACGTACGACTACTGGCGGTACGCGGCCCGGGATTGGCAGTGGTTCGAGGGAATCTTCCGCCGCATGCATCCCATGCCCCCGGTCCTGGACATCGGCTCGGGGCTGGGGTTCTTCGTGGAGTGCTGTCTCCACCACGGCGTTCCCGCGGTAGGGCTCGAGCTCTCCAAGGAGGGGACCCTAGGGAGCGCACGAAGGCAGCTGCCCGTCGTGCGTGCCGACCTGTCCCTACCGTTCCCGTTCCGCGACAACGCGTTCGGCACCGTGTTCGCCCACCACGTGCTCGAGCACCTGCCGCCGGACACGGAGCGTCGCGTGCTCCGGGAGGTCCGCCGGGTCCTCCGGCCCGGGGGGTTCCTGTTCGCCGTGTCGCCGAGCACCCACCATCCCCGGGCGCGGGATGACCCGGACCACATCAACCTGTTCACGATCCCCCAGCTGGACGCGGAGCTGCGCTCCGCGGGGTTCCAAAGAGTGAGTTTCGACCTCAACTTCTGGCATCCCTTCTGGGATCCCGCGCTTCGCCTCGGGAGAGTCTCGGTGTGGGCGGGAGCCCTCCTGTGGAAGGTTGCGCCCTGGGAGCGCCGCGTCGGCGTGATCACGGCCCTCGCGTGGAAGTGAGGCGTGCGCTCCCGCGACCGCGGCATCGCCGCGCCCCAGGCTCGAAAGGTATTAGTGAACTCCTCGGCGTGCCGGGGTCGTCCCTTCTCGGGCTGGGTCTTCCGTGAAGCCAATCCGCGTCGCCCTGGTCTACCTGGACGACGCGTCGTTCGTCCAGCGCGACCGCGCCATCCTTGGTTCCGCGTTCGCGGTCCGGGACGTGCCCTGTAAGGGGAAGCGGGCCATCCCCCGGATTATCTGGTCGGTCCTCCGAAGCGACGTGGCGTTCTGCTGGTTCGCCCTGGACCACGCCTACGTCGCGTGCCGTGCCGCCCGGCTAGCGGGGAAGAAGTGCGTCGTGATCGTCGGCGGGCTGGACGCCGCCAAGCGACCCGATCTGGGATACGGGGCGCACCTGGACCCTGGGATGAGCCGCCGGACCGCGTACACGATCGCCCATGCGGACCGCGTCTTGCTCGTCGAGGACCACCTGCGCGACGAACTGGTCCGCAACACGGGCGTCGCCCGTCCCGACTTGACGACCGTCCCCCTCGGTTTCGACACGGACTGGTTCAGTCCCGGCCCCGGACCCCGGTCCGGCGTCCTGACCGTCGCCATCGTGAACGACGTAAACGTGTCGCGAAAAGGCCTGGACGTCTTCGTCGAGACGGCCCGGAGGCTCCCCGACCTTGCATTCGTCCTCGTCGGCGGCCGCGACAACGCGGCCACGGAACGGCTCCGCGCCGGGGCGACGCCGAACGTGAGGATCCTCGGACGCATCCGCGACGAGGAACTCCGGGAGGAGTTCCGCCGCGCCCGCGTGTACGTCCAGCTGTCTCGGTACGAGGCGTTCGGGAGCGCGCTGGGGGAGGCGATGGCGTGCGGCTGCGTCCCGGTGGGCACGGATGTGGGCGGCATCGCCGCCCTGATCGATGGAACGGGTCGGCTCGTGCCCGTCGGCGACGTGGATGCGACCGTGCAGGCCATCCGAGAGGCGGATGCGGCCGGAGACGGGCTGGCGGCCCGCCGGAGAATCGTCGCGCAGTACTCCATCGACCGACGGCGTCGCGCGCTTGCCGAGGTCATCGAATCCCTGGTCCCCCGCTAGACCCAGGATCGCGGCCTCCCGGGCCCGCTGGATTCCTTTGTCAATGCGCGTGCGTTGACCCCGCTACGCTTTTATAGCCATCACCACTTTCCGCGTCCCTGTCCGACCTGTGTCGGACATCAGAAGGATAAGGATGGGATGGGTAGTCGTGCCGCCCTTCAGCGCTGACCTTCCCCCGCGCAGGTGAGGACCTTGTTTCTGAAAGAAATCGAGATGGAGAACTTCAAGTCCTTTGGCCGCAAGATCACGGTCCCCGTCCTCCAGGGCTACACCGCGATCACGGGCCCGAACGGCTCCGGGAAGAGCAACATCTCGGACGCGATCCTCTTCGTCCTGGGGCCGAAGAGCTCCAAGGCCATCCGCGCCGGGAAGCTCACGGACCTGATCTGGAACGGGGGCAAGGCGAAGAACCCCGCCGGGTACACCCAGGTCAGCCTCGTCTTCGACAACGGGGACCGCGGGATCCCCCTCGAGGCGGACGAGGTCAAGCTCACCCGGTACGTGGGCCTGAGCCCCTCCGTGGACGGCGGCTACAACTCCTACTTCTACATCAACGACCGGAAGTCCTCCCTCGCGGAGTTCGACCAGCTCCTGGCGCACGCCCGCATCTCCGCGGAGGGATACAACATGGTCCAGCAGGGGGACGTCCAGAAGATCTGCTCCATGACCTCCGTGGACCGCCGCCGGATCCTGGACAACATCGCGGGGATCACCAAGTTCGACGACGACATCGGGCAGGCCGAGACGAAGCGGCGGGAGACCGAGGAGAACCTCGAGCGGATCCGGATCATCCTGGAGGAGATCGACAAGCAGCTCCAGCAGCTCGCGGTGGACCGCGAGGGCGCACTCAAGTACAAGGAGCTGAACGAGCGCCTCACGGAGGCGAAGGCCCAGCTCGCGTACAAGAACCGCGAGCTCATCGAACGCCAGATCGTCGGCACGAAGGAGCAGATCGCGAAGCACGAGGGCGACCGGGAGAAGCTTCTGGCGCAGAAGGAGGAGTTCCGGAAGAAGCTCGAGGAAGCCCAGGGCCGCCTGAACGAGCTCGAGCAGAAGATGGCGGACCGCGGCGGCGAGGAGGCCAAGCAGCTCAAGGAGAAGCTGGACGGGCTCCGCGTGGACCGCGCGCGAGCCTCGGACGGCATCGAAGCCTCCAAGGAGACGCTGAAGCAGCTCAAGTCCGACGCGGCGGACGCCGCGAAGGAGCGGTCCAAGGTCCTCAAGGAGATCGAGGCCCTCGAGCGCGAGCGGGAGAGCGTGGAGAAGCGCATCGGCGAACTCGACGCGGCCGTCAAGATGGTGGATGCGGACCTCCACGAGGTCGACGAAAAGGCGTCCAAGAGCGACGCGAAGGTCCTCACGATCCAGAAGGAGATCATCGCCCTGAGCAAGCAGATCGACGAGATCGAGGAGAAGCTCAAGGGCATCGTCCTGGAGGGCGACCGCGCGAAGGAATCCATGGAGCGTCTGTCGTCGGAGATCGCCCAGCTCGAGGAGACCCGCAAGGGGTACCAGGTCGAGTTCGACGACGCGGACTGGCAGCTCAAAGAGCTGAAGTCCCATTCCAAGGAGAGCGGGAAGGGGTTCCAGAAGCTCCAGCAGGAGTTCCACGAGAAGCGGAACGAGGAGGCCCGGCTGTCCAAGGAGCAGACGGAGCTCCAGCAGGCGATCCTCACGCTCACGCGGCAGTACGCGCAGCTCAAGGCGGAAGCCGACGTGGCGGAGAACATGCGCCGCGGGTACACGGCCGCGGTGTCGTCCATCCTCGAGGCCCGCGACACGGGCACCCTGAAGGGCGTGCACGGGACCGTAGCCCAGCTCGCGCACGTGGACCCCAAGTACGAGACCGCCATCGTGACGGCCGCGGGCTCGCGGATGCAGGCGATCATCGTGGACGACGACAGCGTCGCGGCGGCCTGCATCGACTACCTGAAGAAGAACAAGGTCGGCCGCGCGACCTTCCTGCCGCTCAACAAGATGCTCGTCGGGAAGCCGAGGGGCAAGGCGATCCTCGTGGCCAAGGAGTGCCTGGGGATGGCCATCGACCTCTGCCAGTTCGACGAGAAGTACCGGGACGCCTTCTTCTACGTGTTCGGTGACACGCTCGTCGTGCAGACCCTGGACGAGGCCCGGAAGTGGATGGGCGGCGTCCGGCTCGTGACCCTAGGCGGGGAGCTCATCGAGGCGAGCGGCGCGATGATCGGGGGCGAGGCGGAGAAGTCCTCCCTCAAGTTCGGCCCGCGGTCCGCGGACGAGCTCGAGAAGGTCTCCGAGAAGCTCCGGGAGGCCCAAGCCCAGGCGGAGCAGGTCGGGACGCGCCTCGAGGAACTGCGCCGCGAGATCCTCGAGCTCGAGGGCCAGCTCAAGGATTACGGCGGCAAGACGGGCGTTGCCGAGGTCAAGCTCGGCGCCCTCGAGGCGAAACGGAAGGAGTTCGCCACGAAGCTGACCGGGAACGAGAAGGACCTCACGGACCGCAAAGGGCGGTTCGCCGAGGCCGGGACGACGGCCAAGCGGATCGCGGAGGATCTCGAGAAGTTCACGCACGGCCTCGAGTCCCTGAAGGCGAAGCGGGACGAGCGCAAGAAGGCGGTCATCGACTCGACCCCGCAACAGATTTCCTCGCGGATGAAGGAGCTCATGGCCAAGCGGAGCGCGTTGGCCGAGGAGCTGAGCCAGAACACGTCCAAGCTCGACGCCATGGGGACGCAGCTCCAGGTGCTCGGGGACCGGCGCACGGAGATGGAGACCCGGGCCGCGAATCTCGAGACCCAGCGGAAGGACCACGAGGGCCGCATCAAGACCTTTGAGGAGTCCCTGGGACGGCTCGAGAACGAGATCCGCGCCCTGGAGAAGATGGAGGCCCAGCTCGGGAAGAAGATGAAGGACCTCCAGGATGCGCGGGACGCGGCGTACCGGGAGAAGACGGACCTCGAGGGCGACCTGGACAAGCTCGCGCACAAGGTCGAGACGAAGGACGACTTCATCCTGAAGATGCAGACGGAGCTCAAGGTCGAGGAGGACCAGCTCGCCGAGGCGGACCGCGTGATGAAGGAGATGGCCGTCGAGATCAAGGAGGAGAAGCTGCCCTCCCTGGAGACGCTCAAGCAGACGATCTCCGAGTGCGAGACGGGGATCGGGGCCCTGGGGAACATCAACCTCCGGGCCCTCGAGGACTACGACGCGCAGCAGGCCCGGCACAAGGAGCTCGATGAGGACCACAAGCGCCTCGAGGGGCAACGCCAGGAACTCATGAACCTCGTCGCGGAACTCACGGAGAAGAAGAAGGAGGGCCTGAGCAAGGTCTTCGTCGCGATCAACGAGAACTTCAAGAAGGTCTACGGGGAGATCTCGGAAGGCGGCGAGGCCGAACTCGTCCTCGAGAGCGATGCGGAACCCTTCACAGGCGGGCTCATCGTGAAGGCGCGACCGCCGAACAAGAAGGTCCTCCGACTCGAGGCCCTGTCGGGCGGGGAGAAGTCCCTCGTCTCCCTCGCGTTCATCTTCGCGATCCAGGAGTTCGACCCCTCGCCCTTCTACCTGTTCGACGAGGTGGACCAGAACTTGGACGCGGTGAACGCGGAGAAGGTGGCCCGGATGATCCGCAACAACGCCTCCACGGCCCAGTTCCTCCAGATCTCCCTGCGCAAGGTCACCCTGAAGGAGGCGGACCACATCGTCGGCGTCACCATGACGCCCGGCTCGACCTCCGAGATCATCATGCGCGTGAACCTCGCGGAGATTGAGGACGAGAAGCCCTCCGCGGAGGTGCCCGCATGAGCGAGACGTCCCAGGCGATCCTGAACCACCTCCTGTTCCACAAGTCCCTGATCAGCGAGCAGGACGGCGGGGAGCGGATCAACCGGTACCTGTCCATGCTCCGCGAGGTCGACCAGGGGCTGCACGTGGCCGTCCGCGACCCCTTCGAGAAGTCCGTCGTCGCGGCGTTCGAGCTCGTCCTGGAGCGGCAGATGGACCCGTGGGAGATCGACCTGATGGAGTTCACGAAGCTCTTCCTGAACAAGGTGCGCAAGGACGGAGTCGTGAACTTCGTGACCGCGGGGAAGCTCGTGTTCCTGGCCTGGTCCATCCTCAAGCTCCAGAGCGACAAGGTCCTCCTGGCCGCCCAGCCTCCCGAGGCGGAAGGCCCCGGCGACGGCTGGGACCTCGACCTCTACCGGGACCCCGAGGACCTGGACTACAACCAGCTCATCCTGGACGGCGCCAAGATGCCCCTGAACGAGGCGATTCGCCGGGAAGGTCGCCGCGCGGTGACCCTCATGGAGCTCATGGACGCGTTCGACGAAGCGCGCCGCGAGGCGGAGATCCAGGTGCAACTGAACGCGCTGCGCGAGCAGGCGATCAAGCGCTTCGCCCCGAACTTCCACCAGAAGGTCCATGGCGAGGACCTCACGGAGGACATCGGCCTCACGTGGGGGCGCCTGACCCAGTTCAACGGCGACCCGATCCCCCTCCGAGCCCTCGTGGCCGGGAGCGTCTGGGACGAGGTCACCGTCTTCATGGCCCTCCTGTTCTTGGCCCAGCTCCAGAAGGTGAAGCTCTGGCAGAAGGAGTTCCCGCACGGGGAGATCTTCGTGAAGCGGCTGTCGACCGAGGAGACGATCCCCGCGGACGAGCTCCTGGCGATCCCCGCCCTGGCTCATGGGAAGCCGGAGGCCGTCCGGGCGTCCTCGCCGGGGGTGGGCGCGTGAGCGACCGGGGCATCGTCGAGGCCGCGTTGTACTCCGCCGGCCGTGCCCTCACGATCGAGGACCTCATCCGGGTCACGGGCTTCGACGAAGGGGTCGTCAGGGAGCACCTCCGCGCCCTCGCCCGGGAGTACAAGAAACGGGAGAGCGCGCTCGAGGTCGCGCAGATCGGCACGCGATGGACCATGCAGATCCGGCAGGAGTACACGGAGCGCGCGCGGACGTTCGCGCCGCCCGAGATCGACCGGGACCTGCTCAAGACCGCGGCGCTCATCGCCTACCACCAGCCCATCCTCCAGAGCGATCTGTTCGACATGATCGGAGAGAAGGTGTACGAGCACACGAGGGCCCTCGAGGACCTCAGGCTGATCTCCCGCAAGCCGAGCGGCCGCTCCCTCGAGCTCACGACCACGCGCTACTTCGCCGAGTTCTTCGGCCTCAAGACGACGAACCGCGAAGGGATCCGCAAGATCATGGCGGACCGGGCGGGCATCGTCTACCGCGAGAAGCCCGCGGAGACCGAGGCGGCCGCGGCGGCGCCCGAGACGCCGCCGGAAGGGCCTTCGGCGCCCGAGACGACGGCGCCCGCGCCCCCGGCCGAATCACCCCCGATAACCACGAGCTAATTCCTTTATAAGCCGCGGGGCCCTCGCCTCCATGGACAGCCCTCGGAGCGTGAGCCGGGGCGCTGACCGGGTAGAGCGGAGCGGACCGTGAGCGGATTCGGCAGCCAGATGCAACGGCAGCTGGAAGAAAGACTCAAGGAGACGGCTCGGGCGCGGCAGGCGGCCGAGGAGAGACTCAAGGCCGCTCAGGAGGTCCTCGAGGCCGCCCGGAAGATCGACGCCAACGTGGTCGAGGCGGAGAAGGTCCTTGCCGAGGCGACCGCCGCGATCGGGGCCAAGGACTACAAGCTCGGCGGGGAGAAGGCGGCCGAGGCCGCGGAGCGGGGCAAGCGCATCTACCACGAGCGCGTGTCCGCGATCATCGAGTCGGGTTCGGGCCTCGCGGCCCTCGCGAAGGGCGTCGGAGCGGACGTGTCCGAGGCGGAGGCCACGCTGACCAAGGCCCGGGACGCACTGACCGCCGAGAACCTCCCCGACGCCGTCGACCTCGCGAAGAAGTCCTGGAAGCGGAGCGAGAAGATCCTCTCCGAGCATCTGTCCTCGAGTTTCTCCAAGGTCCAAGCCCTCATCCTCTCGGCCAAGAACCTGGGTCGGGACGTCGTCCCCGTGGAGGACCTCCTGTCCCGGGCACGGACCGCGATGGAGGGCGACAACTACGCATCGGCCCTCGAGTTCACCAAGGAAGGACTCGAGATGATCACGGAGGACCTGACCTCCGCGCTAACCAAGGAGGCGCGCGAAGCGGAAGACCTCCTCCGGACCGCGCAGGAGCTGGGAGCCGACGTCACGAAGGCGACGACCTTCCTCGAGCGGGCCCGGTCCGACGCCGCGAACCTCGAGTTCGAGAAGGCGAACAACGCGGTCCGGCAGAGCCGGGCGGAGTCCGAGAAAGCCCTCCAGCGCAGCCTCGAGGGCCGCCTGACCGACTTCAGCAAGTTCGTCCAGGAGGCCCGCGCCCTGGGCGCGGATCCGGGGGCCTCGGAGGACCACTTCGCGAAGGCCCAGGAGGCCCTCAAGGCGGGGAACTACCGGGCGGGCGCGCAGCTCGCCAAGCAGGGTTTCCAGGCGCTCCAGGACGCGCAGTTCCAGCGCGTCGTCGCCTCCATCGCCGCGTCCCGCGAGAAGTTCGTCGCGGCCGTGAACCTGGGCATCGACCTCAAGGGGCCGCTCGACGATCTCGGGAACGCCCGCGCGGCGCTCCAGCGGAGCGCGTTCCGCGAGGCGATCGGCTGGGCGCGGAAGGCGGACGAGGCGGTCGACAAGACCGTGGCCGAGTACCGCCGCGCCCAGGAGCGCCTCAAGGAGTTGCACCGGGCGTTCGCCGAGGCGGAAGCGCGCGGGGTCGACGCGAAGCCCGCGCGGCGCCTCGCGGAGCAGGCCCGGGACGCGTACCAGAAGCACGATCTCGGCGCCTTGGAGGCCGCCGTGGCCTCGGCGCACGACGAGCTCCGGAAGTCGGAGCGCGAGCAGGTCATGCGCACGATCGAACGCGCGGAGTTCATCCTCACGGTTGGCGAACAGAACGGCGCCGACCTCGCGGACGCGTCCAAGATGCTCGAGGATGCGATCGTCGCGACGAAGGCGAACGAGCACCGGCGCGCCCTCGACCTCGTCGGCGACGCGGAGGCGAAGGCGGAGTCCGCCATCCAGAGGCATTTCGCGGAGCAGACCGCGATTCTCCGCAACGCGCTCCCTCACATCGGGGAGGCAGCGCCAGAGCTCAAGGCGATCCTCGCGCGCGCGGACACCTCGATGAACGCCCGGGATTTCGAGGCGGCGTTCAAGGGTCTCGAGGAGGGCCGCCGGCTTGTGGAGAGCCAGACGAAGACCGTCGCGAGCCAGATCCTCGAGTCCCTCGGGCTCGTGGTCCAGCTCGGCGCGGACCTCGGCGTGACGGTCCAGGCGGAGGAGTCCCTCCTCCGCGAGCTCAACTCCGACCTCGCCGCCGGGAAGGTCGCGGACGTGGTCGCCGCCCGCGAGCGCGTGCAGATCCTCCTGGCCACGACCGTGGAGAACCTCGCCACCGCGGTCCGCTCGCGCATCACGCAGGCCCAGGGCCTCCGGATTGACGTCGACGAGATGACGGACTTCCTGCGGCGAGCCCAGATCGGACTCAGCGTCCAGAACTACGCGGAGGGGCTCAAGCTCCTGAAGGAGGCGAGCGACCGCGCGAACAAGGCCACGGCCCAACACCGCCTGGCCCAGGAAGCCCTGTCGGGGGCCGCCGCCTTCGTGGCCGAGGCGCGCAAGCACAACGTGGACGTGGTCAAGATCGTCGAGGAACTCGTTGACGCGAAGAAGGCCTTCGAGCGTCATGACTACGCCCGCGCGATCGAGCTGTCCGCCAAGGCGAAGGCGGACACGGAGAAGCTCAACGTGCTCTACGCGTCCGCGCAGCGAATCCTGTCCAACAAGGAGAAGATGGAAATCGCCTCGCGGCTCGGAATCGATGCGCCGCACCTCCGCGACCTCGCGTCGGAAGCCAAGGAGGCCATGAAGGCGAAGGAGTACGACGCGGCCCTCGCGTCGGCCACGCGCGCGGACGAGCAGTTCGTCACGCTGATCCGCGAGAAGATCACGGCCCTGCTCACCACGTCCCAATCCGTACTCGGTTCCGTGGAAGGGGTGAACCTGGCCACGGCCGGCGACGAGGTGATCCGGGCACGCCAGGCCCTCGAGGCGAACGACCTGACGCGGGCCGCCGACCTCGCCCTCCACCTCCGTGAGACCCTGGAACGCCTCAAGAAGCAGGGGGAAGAGGCGGACGCCACGATCCGGCGCGTCCGGGAGACCGCGGCGGACGCGGAAGCCATGAGCCTCGAGGTGCCGGGGACCCTCGAGCTCCTGGGACGGGCGGACCGCGCGTACAAGATGGGCCAGTTCGAGGAAGCCATGGACTACGCGGCCCAGGCCGAGGCGGAGATCGCTCGGGAGCGCGACCAGGGCATCGCGGCGACCATGAAGCGATTCGAAGAGTCCATCGCCCACGCACGCAAGGAAGGCACGGACACCCGGACCGCGGAGAAGCTGTCCGAGCGGTCCCGGGAGTTCTTCCGCGCGAAGAAGTACCGCCAGGCGCTCGCCGCCGCGTTGCAGAGCGAGGCCGAGGCGGAGCGCGTCGCGCTCCAGCAGGCCATGGCCTCCCAGGCCGTCGCCACGATCGAGGGGAAGCTCCGCACCCTCGGCCGGCCCGCCCCGGCCGCGGAACGGCTCGGGGAGGAGGCCAAGAAGAGCTTGGCGGCAGGGGACTACGTGAAGACCCTGGACCAGGCCATTCGCGCATCCGACGTCCTCGCCGAGTTCCGCATCGCGTTCGAGGAGGCCCAAGAGGTTCGGATCCGCGCCGCGGCCTTGCGCCAGACGGCGCGGGAGATCGGCGCGGAGGCCGGCAAGCTGGACCGGTTCATCCGCGAAGGGGATGAGGCCCTCGCCAGCGGCGAGGTGGAATCGGCCCGCGCCTCGTTCTCCCAGAGCCTCGAGTGGGGCATCGGGCTCGTCCGGGACCACCTGAAGGAATCCCTCGCGAAGGCCGAGGAGTTCGTCGCCCTGTGCCGGAAGGTCGAGGTGGATCCGACGCCCGTCCAGAACAAGCTGTCCGAGGCGCGCACCCAGATCGAGGCCGAGAATTTCGCGGTCGCGAACGCGCGGATTCGGGAAGGACGGGAGGTCGCGCAGAGGGAGCTCGGCGCCCTCCTGAACCGGACCCTCGCGAACGCCGCGGAGAGCGTGGCCCACGCGAAGAAGCTGGGCTCGGACTCGCGGAGCGCGGAGGATCTCCTACGCCAGGCGCGGGACAAGGCGGCGCAGGGGGAGTTCGAGGCCGCCCTCAACGTGGTCGGCCGCGCCGTGGAGCACGTGGAGAGCGCCAAGATCGTCGAGAAGCGCTTCGTGGACCTCACCTTCAAGGCGGAGACCACGATCCGGAACGGGAAGAAGTACGGCATCGACATGCATCCCGCGGAGCGGCGGCTCGCGGAGTCGATGGACCTCCGCCGACGGGACATCGCGGAGGGGATCAAGGCCGCCGAGGACGCGTACCGCATGGCCTGGGACGCGGTCGAAGCGTTCGCGCCGAGCCTCAAGGGGATCCTCGAGGTGGGATCGGCGAACCTCAACGAGCCCACGGACGCCAAGCTCACCTTGGAGAACGTCGGGAAGGGGCTCGCGAAGGACGTCCGCGTGCGGATTCTTGGGGACGCGGAGGCCGAGGGCCTCCCCGAACTCCCCGCCCTGCGCGCCCACGGGCACGAGGTGCTCACGTTCAAGCTCAAGATGACCGCGCCGGGTTCGGTCCCTCTGGCGCTCCAGCTCGTCTCCCATCGCGTCTTCGACGACAAGGAGTACGTTCAGGAGACGATCGCCCAAGTCGACGTCGCGGAGACGCCCCAGGAGCGCCCGCAGAAGCTCGTGGCGAACCTCGAGTCCCGCTGTCCGATCTGCAAGGGCGCGATCAAGAAGGGGTTCAAGGTCCTCCAGTGCGCGTGCGGTCGGGACTTCCACGAGCTGTGCGCGTCGCGCGTGGGACGCTGCCCCGTCTGCTTCCGACCGCTCGGGAACCCTGCGGAGTGATCAGGCGAGACGGCCCGCGGCCTTCTCCGCCGCCGCCACGAGCGCTCCCGTTCGCATCCACCCGAGGATGTGCTCCACGTCGCCGGACAGGGAGCGGTCATCCTCCAGGGGAGCGACCTTCGTGCGGAGCAGGTCGCGCGCGGCTCGGGGTCCCCTCCCGGCCTTCAAGGGCTCCAGGAACTCGAGGCCCTGCGCGGCGGCCAGGTACTCCAACGCGACGACGCGCTGCGCGTTCTCCAGGGCGGCGCGGGCCTTGAGGGCCGCGGACATGCCCATGGGGACGTAGTCCTCCTGGTTCGCCGAGGTGGGGATCGAGTCGGCGGAGGCGGGATGGGCGAGGACCTTGTTGTCGCTCGCGTACCCCGCGGCCACATACTGGGCGACCATGAGGCCGCAGTTGAGCCCGCCGCGGCGCGTGAGGAAGGGCGGCAGCTCGCTGAGACGACCGTCGACGAGGCGGGCCGTGCGCCGCTCCGAAAAGCCGGCGACCACGGCCATGGCCAGGCTTAGGTGGTCCAGGGCCATGGCGACGGCCTGGCCGTGGAAGTTGCCGCCGCTCAGGCTCTCGGCTTCCTCCGGGAACAGGAGCGGGTTGTCCGTCGCGGAGTTCATCTCGATCCGCACCGCGCTCTCCGCGAAGTCGACCGCCGTCCGGCACGCGCCTAGGACCTGGGGGATGCACCGCAGGGAATAGGGATCCTGGACCCGATGGGCGCCCTTGTGGGACGCGACGATCCGGCTGTCGCGAAGGAGGCGCCGGAGATTCGCCGCCACCTCGCGCGCCCCGGGTTGCGGTTTGAGCCGCACGTACCGGTCGTCGTAGGGGACGGGCGAGCCCCGCAGGGCCTCGAAGGAGACAGACGCGGCGATCTGGGCGTCCTTGAGGAGGCCGTGGCCGTCGTGCACGGCGAGGGCGCCCACGGCGGTCATCACGGAGGTGCCGTTGATTAGGGCGAGCCCTTCCTTGGGCTCGAGGACGATGGGCTCGAGGCCGGCGCGCTCGAGCGCCCGCGCCCCGCCGAGGATCTCGCCGCGGACGTCCGCGCGCCCTTCGCCGATGAGCACGAGGCTCAGGTGGGCCAGGGGTGCGAGGTCGCCGCTCGCGCCGAGGGATCCCCGAGACGGCATCGCAGGATGGACGCCCCGGTTGAGCATCTCCAGGAGGAGGTGGACCACCGCGCGGCGCACGCCGGAGTGCCCCTTGGCCAGCGTGTTCGCCCGCAGGAGGAGCGAACCCCGGACGACCTCCGTGGGCAGCGGGTCCCCGAGGCCGACCGCCGTGCTCCGGATCAGGTTGAGCTGGAGCTGCTTCGCGTCCGCGTCCGAGATGACCACGTGCTCGAGCTCGCCGAAGCCCGTCTTGATCCCGTACGCCACGGTGCCCCGCGCCAGGATCGCCTCGAGGGTCCGGCGTCCCTCGTCCACGCGCTTGGCCGCTGCCGGCGCGAGCCGGACCTTCTCCTCGCCGCGCGCCACGCGCACGAGGTCGTCCACGGTCAGGGAGCGTCCGTCCACGGAGAGCATGGGGTTCCCGCGCGGGCATCCCGCATGCGGCGTTAAAGCTTTGGCGCGCGAGGCCGGCAAAGGCGTTAAGACGGGCGGGGCCATGGGGACCGCGCGCATGGAGATCGTCTTCCTCGGCACGTCGGGGTCGTGGCCCACGCCCAAGCGGAACGTGAGCGCGATCGCGGTCAAGCGCGGCCCCGAGGTCGTCCTGTTCGATTGCGGCGAGGGCACCCAGCGACAGTTCATGGCCTCCAAGCTGAGCTTCATGCAGGTCTCCCGCGTTTTCCTGACCCATTTCCACGGCGACCACTTCCTCGGCCTGCCCGGCCTCATCCAGAGCATGAACTTCTTCGGCCGCGAGGCGCCCCTCGAGGTGTTCGGGCCCGCGGGCTGCGAGGCGCTCGTCCTTGAGCTCATGTCCCTGGGCCACTTCAAGGCGGGATACCCGGTGAAGGCCCGCGACCTCTCCCCGGGCGATCGCGTGGAGTGCGGCGAGTACGCCGTCACCGCGTTCGAGGCGGTGCACACGGTGCCCGGGCTGAGCTACGCCCTCGAGGAGACGGAGCGCCCCGGCCGCTTCGACCTGGAGCGCGCGCAGGCGCTCGGCATCCCGCCGGGCCCCCTGTACAGCCGGCTTCAGGAGGGCGAGACCGTGACCGTCGGCGGGAAGACGGTCCGCCCCGAGCAGGTTCTGGGGCCGCCGCGGCGCGGCCGCAAGATCGTGTACACGGGAGACTCCATGCCCCACGAGGCCCTCGTGACCATGGCCCGCGGGGCCGACGTCCTGATCCATGACGCGACCTCGGACGCGGCCCTCGAGGAGAAGGCGAACCGGTACGGCCACTCGTCCTCCCGCCAGGCCGCCCAGGTGGCCAAGGACGCGGGGGTAGGTCTCCTGGTCCTGACCCACCTGAGCCCGCGCTACGAGGACCCGACGGTCCTGCTGAGGGACGCGAAGGCGGTCTTCGACCGCGTGCAGCTCGCCGAGGACTTCGCGGAGATCGACGTGCCCTACCCGGACTAGGCACCGGCCATCGCGGCGCGGGTCGCCCGCACGAACCCCCGCAGCTCGGCCTGGGCGCGCGCGACGTAGGCGGCCACGAGGCGCTCGACCTCCTGTCGGGCGCGCGCGCTGCGGGCGGGCCCGACGTACGCCTCCACTTGCTCGCGACGCCCACCGCGGGACTCGTAGTGCCAGAAGTAGAGGTACGGCCGGCCGTGGATCGTCTTCTCGCAGTATCCGCATCCCAGCATCACGGAGACACCACGGAGGGGGTATGGGTCGCGCAGGCTTCAAGTTATCGTTGAATAACGATAACATCCACGCTCGACCGCACCTTCCGCCTCCGCGGTCCCGAGTCCTCTCACAGGAGCTTCATCAGGTCCGACTTGGTCACGATGCCCGTGACCTCCCCCTTGTTCGTCACGAGGACCGCGTTGTAGTGCCGCAGGAGGCCCGCGGCGAGCTCGACGGGCGCCTTGGAGTCCACCTGGGGGAACGCGGGCTCCATGACCTCCTCGACGCGGATCCGGGCGAGGTCCTTCGGGTCCTTCCCGGACAGGATCAGGTTGTTGATCACCTTGTCCGAGATCGATCCCACGGGATGGCCGTTGTTCATCACGGGCATCTGGGAGAACTTCCAGCGCCGCATCTCGTCCACCGCGGTCTCCAGGGGCAGCTTGGCCTCGAGGTACTGCACCTTGCGCGTCAGGACCTGGTCGACGAGCGCCTTTTTCTCCTGCTTCTTGAGCTCGGCCTGCAGGGCGTTGTACACGCGTCGGGCGACGTCGTAGGACGGGTTCATCTGCTTCTTCTCGATCTTCACGATCGTGGACTGGCTCACGCTCGACAGGCGGGCCAGCGCGGTCTGCGTGAGCCCGAGCGCCTTCCGAAGGCGCGGGATCTCCTCGAGGTCGGGCAGCATCCCCCCGCGCACCGCCGCCGCCCTACATATTCCTGTTGGAATGTCCCCTGCGACAGGATGTTCATTCGAATCGGAGGGTCGCCTATTCCTATCGAGGAATAGTTATGCCTCCGCCGTTATTCCTCGGCCGCGGTCGCGTGCGCGACAACAAAAGCCATATATCCCGCGACTCGCTCCGCGCCCTCACTTCGAGGAGGCCTCCCGTGCCGCGGAACATCACCGTCGAGGAACTCGTGCACACGCCGATCGAGGAACAGGGAACCGAGATCATCGAACGCAAGGGCGTCGGCCACCCTGACAGCATGATGGACGGGATCGCCGAGGCGGTCTCCCGCGCTCTCTGCAAGATGTACCTCGAGCGCTTCGGCCGGATCCTGCACCACAACACGGATCAGGGAGAGATCGTCGGCGGCCAGAGCGCCCCCAAGTTCGGCGGCGGCATCGTCCTCGAGCCCGCGAACGTGATCCTCGTGGGCCGCGCGACGACCATGGTGAACAGCGAACGCCTCCCCTACCGGACGGTGGCCGTCGAAGCGGCCCGGGACCAGATCCGGAAGACGTGCACGAACCTGAACGTGGACGCGGACGTGATCATCGACTGCAAGATCGGCCAGGGATCCGTGGACCTCCGCGGGCTGTACGACACGCAGAAGCAGCTCGCGAACGACACGTCCTTCGGGGTCGGCTTCGCGCCGTTCTCGGAGACGGAGACCCTCGTCCTGAAGACCGAGGAGCTCATCAACGGGCCCCTGAAGAAGGACCTCAAGGAGGTCGGCCAGGACATCAAGGTCATGGGCGTCCGCAAGGGGGACCGGGTCCGCCTCACGATCGCCGCGGCCATGGTCGACCGGTACATCCCCGACAAGGACCACTACAAGAACGTGGTCCAGGAGCTCAGGGAGCGCGTCTTGGACAACGCGGTGAAGCACACGGACCGCGAGGTCACCGTGGACATCAACACGGGCGACAACTACGACGCGGGCATCTTCTACCTCACGGTCACGGGCCTCTCCTGGGAGAACGGCGACGACGGCAGCGTGGGCCGCGGGAACCGCGTGAGCGGCCTCATCACCCCGTACCGTCCCATGTCCATGGAGGCGGCGGCGGGCAAGAACCCCGTGACCCATGTGGGCAAGCTCTACAACCTCCTCTCGTTCGACATCGCGGACCGCATCGTCAAGGAGAACCCGGGCAAGGTCAAGGAGGTCTGGGTCCGGATCGTCTCCCAGATCGGCAAGCCCATCGACGAGCCCCAGGCGGCCACGGCCCAGATCATCCCCGAGAAGGGGACGAAGCTGTCCGCGTGCAAGAAGGAGGCGGAAGCCATCATCGACGAGGAGCTCTCGAAGATCTACCGGCTCACGGACCGGATCGTCGCGGGCAAGACGCGCTGCTTCTGAGCGCGCCGCCCTCCGTCATTGCCCAACCTATATATCGCGAGCGCCCGGTTCCTATCCGGGTTGGGGCCATGAACGAGGACGTCGCCTTCATCTACGACCAGATCGACAAGCACAGCGCCTGGTTCGCGAAGTGCCTCCCGATGATCGCGTCGGAGAACGTGATTTCGCCCCTCGCCCGCGAGCTCCTCCTCTCCGACTTCGGCGACCGCTACGCGGAAGGGCTACCCCACGAGCGGTACTACCAGGGCAACCTCTACACGGACGAGGTCGAGATCCGGGTCACGGACCTGGCGAAGAAGCTCTTCCGGTGCCGCCACGCGGACCCGCGGCTCATCAGCGGCACCACCGCGAACATGGCCGTGTACTTCGCCCTCCTGCAGCCCGGCGACATCATGACCTCGGTCGCCCTGGCGAACGGGGCGCACATCTCCTCGGCGAAGTTCGGGGCCGCGGGGATGCGCGGCGTGAACACGATCAACTATCCGTTCGACGTGGAACGGATGAACCTCGACGTGGACGGCACCGCGAAGCTGATCAAGCTCGTCAAGCCCACGGTCGCCGCGTTCGGGCAGAGCGTCTTCCTGTTCCCCACGCCGCTCCGGGACCTGGCGGACGCCTTCCAGGAGGCGGAGTGCCGCGTCTGGTACGACGGGGCGCACGTCCTGGGGCTCATCGCCGGCGGCAAGTTCCAAGACCCGCTCCACGAGGGCGCCGACGTCCTCACGGGCTCCACGCACAAGACCCTGCCCGGCCCCCAGCACGGCATCATGCTCTCCGACTCCGCGGACGAGAAGTTCATCCGGCGGCTCCAGCGCGCCGTGTTCCCCGGGGTGCTCTCGAACCACCACCTCCACGCGATGGCCGCGTTGGGCGTCACGCTCGCCGAGGCCCTCGAGTTCCAGCGAGCGTACGCGGACCAGATCGTACGGAACTCCCAAGCCTTGGGCCAGGCGCTCCACGAGAACGGGATCAAGGTCCTCGCCGAGAAGGCGGGATTCACGGAGAGCCACGCGCTCGCCTTGGACGTGGCCGCGCAGGGAGGCGGCGCCAAGGTCGCCCTGGACCTGGAGAAGGCGAACATGATCTCGAACAAGAACCTCCTCCCGTGGGACACGTCGCCCGTGAAGCCGTCGGGCATCCGCCTGGGCACCCAGGAGCTCACCCGGCTCGGGATGAAGGAGCCCCAGATGCGGGAGGTCGCCGCGCTCTTCGCCCGGGTCGCCGTGAAGAAGGAGGACTCCGCGAAGGTCGCCGCGGACGTGGCGGCGCTGCGCACGGAGTTCAACACGGTTCATTTCTGCTTCACGCCGAACGCGGAGGCGCACCGGCGGTGGCGGATGGTCTGAGGCTCACGGTCGGGACCTGAGGACGAGGTCCACGAGGCGATCGAACGCGTCCTCGACCCCGGCCCCGGTCTTCGCGCTCGTGAGGGACCAACCCCAGCGGCGGGCCTTGCAGTAGGCGTCGATCGTCTCCGGATCGAGCCGCCCGTCCCCCTCGAGGTCTGCCTTGTTCACGACCACGTACGTGGGCACGCTGCCCGCGACGGTCTGGATGGAACGCGACCACGCGTCGAGCTCGCGGAGGGTCTCCTTCCGGGTGATGTCCGCCACACCGAGGATGCCGTGCGCGCCGTGGTAGTACGCCTCCTTGAGGAGGTCGCGCAGGGTCGGGGTCCCCATGATGTCCCACAGGATCAGGTTGATGTCCAGGGGCTCGCCGGTCCTCGGATCCTTCGCGGCGAGGTTCCGCTTCGTGATCTTCGTCCCCAGGGTCGCCGTGTACCGGTCCTCGTATTCGTCCAGCACGTAGCGGCGGATCAGGGAGGTTTTGCCCACCATGGCCTCTCCGGCCATGCACACCTTGAGCTTCATCACGTCGGAGGCGGGCGTCATTCCTCGATCGCCTCGCCGTGCCGTCGCGCGGAATCGGCCTGGTCCGTCTCCCCGCACATCCGGTGCACCTTCTCCTTGAAGAACCACGCCCCGGGGTAGTCGGGGTCGATCACGAGGACGCGGTCCAGGATCGAGAGGCCCTCGTCGGGCCGGCCCGCCTGGACACGCAGCGCCGCGAGCACGAACAGCGCGTCCACGTCGTCCTTGTCCTTCTCGAGCGCATCGTGGACGAGGACCGCGGTCGGGGGCCGCACCATGGGCGGCTGCCGCGTCTCGCCGTCACCTTCGCGCAACGCCGGCGTACTCACTCGCCCCCCCGGGTCGGCCCGCGCAACCCACGGATGCTAGTTAAATCTTCTTGGACGTCGCTCGACGGCGGCGGCCCAGGCCGCGCCGCCCGCGTCATGCGAGCTGCACCCTCCAGGGCGAACGGAACGCCCCGCCCAGGAGGCGGACGAGGGCCTCGTCGACGCCTTCGAGGCGTCGCAGGCTGCCGTCCCACGCCACGAGCGCGTCCCAGTAGCGGACCTCGATGGCCCGGACCGCGGCGAGCATCTCGGGGATCAGGTACTCCACGTCCCCGTGGGACGCGACGGCGGCAAGGATGGTGAGCTCACCGCGCACGACGGCCGCGCGTCGGCGTCCGAAGCTCACAGCGTCCAGGGAGGCCTCGCGCTGGAACGAGTCCCGCACGAACTCTTGGATCGCGACGAACATTGAGGCCACGATATCGTCGTCCTTCTGGAGCTCGGGCGTCCGGCTGACGTGGCGGATGAGCAGGCCGCTCTTCGTCATCAGGAAGACCTCGTCGATCACGATCTTCCGCTGCCCCAGGTAGAGGAGCACGACGAGGGTGGCAAGGATCGCGCCGAGGCCGATCGCCGCGCCCGCGATCAGGTTCGGCGCAGAGAGGGCGCTCGTCTGGACCACGTATAGGGGGGACGACTGCGCCTTGATGGGGCCGAGCGCGTGACCGTTGAAGTCCTCGTACGTGAGCACCACGCGGATCCCGACTGCTGTGCCCGCGGTGAGGTTGCTCGCGACGATCGCGTCCAGGTTCACGCTGAGCTGGGCGCCCGGCGGCAGGCTCGGGAACGTCGTCGTGAGGTTCACGAGCCCCCGTCCGGGTTGGAGCCCAAAGTCGAGCTCGATGGCCACCGCCACATGGAAGGCGGTCCCCGTCCCGTTCGCGTCCTGGGGCAGGTTCCCCGTGGCCTCGTTGGTCGCGTTGATCCAGTACTTCACGATGTCCCCGCCGCGCGCCGATTCGGAGGGCACGGAGTCGATGGAGACAATCCGGACGATGGAGCCCGCGATCCACACGCTCGCGTTCGCCCCTGCCTCCGAGATGCCGAACCCCGTCGTCGAGGCGGCGCTCGCGGAGACCACCTGGTAGCGGCCCACGGTCGCGTTGGTCGGCGCGTGGGCGGGGATTCCCCACAGGTACGTCCCGGACCGGAGGCCGTCGCGCT
>DASQGG010000131.1 GCA_035632695.1 Thermoplasmata archaeon | reverse complement strand
AACCGGGCCGATTTATCCTTGTCTCCGCGGCATCCTTTTACCCGAAGCCCTCCATGCCGGAGCGTGGGCGTCCCCTGGGCCTCCCTCCCGTTCCAGGCGGTCGAGGGAAGCCTCCAATGCATGGCCGTGGGGATCATCATCGGCATCCTGGTGCTCGCCCTGGCAATCCTCATGGCGTATCAGCGGTACGTGGCGAGAAAGCGGCCCGTGCAGCACCTCTGCCGGTACTGCGGCCGCCTCGTGACCGCGGTAAGCGATTGCCACCACGCCCCCGTGCGGGAGGAATTCCTCCACGGCGTGTGCCAGGAGTGCAAGAAGGACTGCCGCCTCGTGTGCGCCACGTGCAAGCGGCCGCTTTAGGCCAAGGGGTTCGCGGGTCCCCCCGAGGGAGCGCCCCACCCGCGCGGTATACCTCTACTTAGAGGTGCGAAGCCTCCGGACACCTGGTGGCCGGCGGGTCCTACCGAGCGAAGTTTTATCTCCGGACGCCGTGTGGCGTGGGCCGTGTCCCTCTCCGAGCGGCCCTGCGGCTCCCTGATCCGAGGCCAGCTGCCGGTGGGTTGCGCCCAGTGCACGGAGGGGGCCAAGATGGTCCTGTTCGTCACGGGTCTCTGCTCGTTCCACTGCTTCTACTGCCCCGTCTCGGACGAGAAGATGTATCGGGACGTGGTCTTCGCGGACGAGAAGCGCGTGGAGTCCGACGCGGACGTGATCGAGGAGGCACGGGCCATCCGGGCCAAGGGAGCGGGGATCACCGGCGGCGACCCCCTCGAGACGGTCGACCGCACGGCCCACTACATCCGCCTGCTGAAGGAGGAGTTCGGCCCGGGCTTCCATACGCACCTGTACACGATGTCCACGGACCCGGAGAAGCTCCGTACGCTCGCCGAGGCGGGTCTCGATGAAATCCGCTTCCATGTGCCGCCGGGCCTCTGGTCCGACCCTCGCCGCATGGGCTTCCAGGCCGCAGTCCGGCGATCCAAGGAGCTCGGGATGACCGTGGGCCTCGAGGTGCCCCTGATCCCGGAGCGGGAGGCGGACCTCGTCCGGCTCATCGAGTGGGCGGAATCGGAAGGGCTCGCGTTCGTCAACCTGGATGAGATGGAGTTCAGCGACGCGAACTTCGCGCGGATGAAGGTCCGAGGGTACGCGACCAAGCACGAGCTCGCGTACGGCGTCCAGGGCGCGGACCAAGTCGCCCTCCGGCTGCTCGAGCGTCCCTGGAAGACCACGGTCCACTATTGCACGAGCGGCTACAAGGACGCCTGGCAGCTCCGGACGCGGATCAAACGCCGGGCCGAGAACGTGGCCCGCCCGTGGGACGTCATCACGGACGACGGGACCCTGGTCAAAGGCGTCATCGAGGGGGACGGGCTCGACGCCCTGGTGCGAGAACTCGCGAAGCGCCACCACGTCCCGAAGAAGCTCATGGGTCTCGACGCCGCGCGGCGGCGAATCGAGATCGCTCCCTGGATTCTCGAGGAGATCGCCCCGAGCCTCGGCCGCCCCTCGTTCGTGGTCGAGGAGTATCCGACGGCGGACGGTCTGGAAGTGGAGCGGGTCCGGCTTCCCTGACCGGGCTCGGCAGTCCGCGAACGTGACGGGTCAGCGCGTCGACGACGACGGGCCACCGCTGCCCCTGAGTTTCGATTGTGACTCGCGCCGAGGGCACGGACACGACGCGCACGCTGCACAAGGACGCGACGGCATGCGGCTCGAAGCGCTCGAGTGCCTCGGCGAGACGTCGGTCGCGCTCGGCCTCGATGGCGCGGACGACGTCGTCCGCCCCGGACGGTGCGGCTGCCCGCACTTCGCCCACCGTGCCGTCAAAGTACCGGAACACGCGGCGGACTTCTTCCTCCAGCGCGGTCAGGCAGGACTTGCGGAAGGCCTCCCGCTGCGCCCGCGTGGCGTCCTCGAGGACTTCGCACGCCGTGCGATACGCGGGCTCGAGGTCCGGCGCGAAGGCCGGGAGGGCTGCGCTCTGCAACCCCTCCGTCGGGAGCGGCCATGGCACGGCCCAGCCCTCCGACGCGTCGGGCGCGACGGCAATCACGTGGAACCCCTCGCGCTTCTCGTCCGAGGTCAGCGCGGTCCGGAACGCGAACAGGGAGAGCGGTTCTTCAATCGAGGGACACGACACGACGTCCGGGGGAAGGGGCGAGATGCCGGCGTCGTGCAAGGCCTCCGCGACCCAGTCCGTCGCGGCGGGCACGAACCGGGCGACGTCCCATCGTCCGCGGCGGGACGCGAGTCCCAGGAGTTTCTCCAGGACATAGCTGCCGGGAGCCACGAGCTCCGCATCGAACTCGCCCACGCGATCCGGATCGAACGTCAGGGCGGCCTGGGCGGGAAGGTCCAGGGTCGCCTGCGTAGTCTCGGGGACGCGCAGCCAGAGGAAGGTGCCGTCGTCCCGCACCTCGACGCCCGCGTCCTCGAGGAGCGCCACGGCGAAGCTCCGAAGCTCCTGGGTCTCCGTCACGCGGCGGCCTCCTCGCTCATGTCCTTCAGGAGTTCGTCGTTCCGCTCCTTGACCGTCTCGTACCGTGCGCGGGCCCGCACCAAGGCCTCCCCGAGGCGGCTCACGGCCGCGCGGCGCTCTTCCGCGGCCTGGAGCGCCCAGATCTCCATGAGGAGCTCCTCGAACGACTTCCGCGCCTCCAGGTCTCCGAGGATCAGGTCGAGCTCGCCCACGACGAGCTCAAACATGTGGATCTTCCGGTCCAGGAGGTCGATGAGCACCTCCTCCACCGTGTCCGTGGCCCAGAGGTTGACCACGTGGACCTCCTTCTCCTGGCCAAGGCGGTGCACGCGGCCAATCCGCTGCTCGATGCGCAGCGGGTTCCAGGGGAGATCGTAGTTCACCAGGGTGCGCGCGAACTGGAGGTTTCGGCCCTCTCCACCCGCCTCCGTGCTCAAGAAGATCTGCCGGTCGCCCCGGAACGCGCGCACGGCCTCGTCCTTCGCCTTCGAAGAGAGGCCCCCATGGTAGACGGCGACTCGATAGCCCTGCGCCTCCAGGACGCCGCGGAGGTATTCGAGCGTCCGCAGGTACTGGGTGAAGACGAGGACCTTCTCCTCCGTCCGCTCCAGGAACGCCCCGAGATGCTCCGCCTTCACGTTGTCGCGGATCGCCGCCGCGGCCTCGCGGAGGGACGCGAGCCGCGTCTGTTCCTCGGCCGAGAAGAGCGGGCTGTGCTCCAGCTTCTCCAGGGTGCGCGCCGTGGCGAACGTGCTGCTCCCGATCTCCCGCTGGAGGACGATCAGCGTGAGCCGGGCGGGCAGCGGCAGATGACCCGACGGGCCGCCCCATGCCTCGCGGACGAAGTCCGTGACGTCGTCGTACAGCCGGCGCTCGGGAGGGGTCAAGCGGACGGGGACCGAGTGAACCCGCCGCGGCGGCAGGGTGAACGCGATCCCGCGGCGGTTCCGTACCATGACGTCCCGCAGACGCCCGCGGAGCTCCGTGACTCGCGCGGGCACCCGGTGGTCCAAGGAGGCTGCGTACCGCGCCAGGTACTCGTCGTAGGTGTGGAGCTGGCCCGGCTTGAGCAGGCTAACCAGGTTGAAGAGTTCGTCCATGTTGTTCTGAATCGGCGTCGCCGTGAGGAGGAGCATGTACTTCTTGTGAAGCGCAGCAACGAATCGCCAGTTGCGGCTCGCGCTGTTCTTGAGGCGGTGGGCCTCGTCCACGATCACGAGATCCCAACGGACCGCTCGGGCCGAGGTGGCGTGCGGCTCCCGCTTAGCGGTGTCCAGGGACGCGAGCAGGAAGGGCCGCGCCTCCCAGTCCTTCGCGGAGTGCAAAATCTCCACGGGGACTGAGAATTTCTCCTGCATCTCATCCCTCCATTGGGTCCGGAGCGCGGGCGGCGTGAGGATGAGCACGCGCCGGACGAGGCCCCGGATGGCGTACTCCTTCAACAGGAGACCCGCCTCCACGGTCTTCCCCAGGCCGACCTCGTCCGCGAGCAGGGCGCGGCCTCGCATCTCCCGTAGGACACGGAGCGCCGTCCGCTCCTGGTGCTCGTACCGCGTTACGCCCCGTAGCGAGGGCCAACTCAGGAGACGATCGAAGCCCTGGACCAGGGAGAGCCGGTGGGCCTCGCCGTTCAGCTGCCAGGCGCGCGGACCATCGGACGGACCGCGGCCCACGGACGCGAGCACGGCGCGGTCCGCCTCGTCAAAGACCAAGGAGAGCGAGGCGCCCGCCGAGGGCGTCCCCCCGCTCACGGTGGTGGACATGGAATGGGGGTCCCTTCACCTGCCACCGCAGGCGGCAGACCGATGTCCGTGTTCGCAGATGAAGGTTGTGCCGTACGGAGCCCCTCGAGATTGCCGCGTATGCGTTTCGAGGTCCGGCACGGGCGCCTTACATCTCGAGGCTGGTGGGAAGGCCCGGCTCGCGGGCATTGGCCCGAACGCGGCGGCCGCGGAGCATGGACGGGACAATCGCGACCGTGTTCAGAATCCCCATCCAGAAGTATGCGTTCCGGAGTGCGGCCGCGAAGAGGTCCTTGTCCGCCGTCGTGATCGCCACGGGATTCACCGCGGAGATGATCTGGGAAATGAGGTCGTACCGAATCGTGAAGGTCATGATCAGGATGGCCAGGTTCAGGCTGATCACGAACCCGACGTTGAAGAACGTCGCGCGGAAGGCGGAGGCGATCCCTCGGCGGTCGCCGGGGACGGAGCCCATGATGGAGCTCATGTTGGGCGACGCGAAGATCCCGAGCCCTGCGCCGAAGATGGCCATGTAACCGATGAGCAAGGGGATCGGGGTGTTCACGTCCGTCGTGGCAAAGAGGAAGAGCGACAGGCTGACGACCGCCAGGCCACCCGTCGTGAAGGGGAGGTGGCCGTACTTGTCCGACAGCTTGCCGCTGAGCGGACCGAGGACGACCGTGGTCAGGTCCAGAGGGAGGATGAGGAGCCCCGCCTTGAACGGGTCCAAGCCCAACACGAGCTGGAAGTACAGGCTCAGGAGCAGGAGCACCGCACCGAAGGAGACCGCGTTCAGGAGCTGGGCCACCACGCCCCCGGAGAACTCCCGAATACGCAGGAGCTTGAGGTCGAGGAGCGGGTACTTGGACCGGAGCTCAAGGAGGACGAACGCGACGAGGGAAAGGACGCAGGCGGCGGAGAGCGCCAGGACGATCCGCTCCTCGCCGAGGCCGTAGGCCGCCAGCGTGAGGGCGAGGAGGAGGCTCGAGATGAAGACCGTGAAGGTCGCGAACCCGGGCCAGTCGATCGGCGCGCCCTTCTCGAGCTTCGCGATTTCCCTGAGCCGCGCGCGAGCCCAGAGGGTGCCGAAGATCCCGATGGGGACGTTGATGTAGAAGAGGGCGCGCCAGTCCGCGAAGAGGGTGAGGATCACCCCGCTCACGGTAAGGCCTGCCATGGCGCCCATCCGGAACGCGACCTGGTTGATACCCAGGAAGAACCCGAGCTCCGTGTCCGGCGTGGCGTCCACGATCATCGCCGCGCTGTTCGTGAACAGGATGGCGGATCCCAGGCCCTGGATGAAGCGGAAGAGGATGACCTGGGTCGGGGTCACGCCGAGGCTCACCAAGAGCGAACCCACCGTGAAGACGCCGAAGCCGCTCGTGTAGATCCGAACCCGTCCAACGACGTCGGAGACACGTCCGATCAGGAGGAGGGCGACCGTGCTCCCCAGCACATAGGCTTGGGTGATCCAGATCGCCTGCTCGGCGTCCGCCCCGAGTCCGGCCGCCACCTGGGGCAGGCCGATGATCACGATTCGGGAGTCGATCCCCGACATGATCACGCCGACCGTGGTCACCAGGAGGACGGTCCACTTGTACTGGATGGCAACACCTCAGGGTCGCGGGTGCGCGCGGCTCGGCAGACTTGCCGCCGGGTCGATTGCGCTCCGATATGTAAGCTTTAGGTCGTGCGGACCGGAGCGCGAGAATCATCCAGGGAGTTCAGCCGTTGCGCGAGCGTCCCGGTCGCGTCGGACTGCGCAGGCGGTCACGCGACGCTGACGCTCTGGATGGGGTGGTGCCGCGCAATCAGGTCCCTGGAGACGCGGAGGTTGCGGCCTTCCTTCCCGATCGCGCGCCCCTTCTTGCTGGCATCCACGGTGACCGTGGCGTGCGTGATGTCTCCCCGCTGCTCGATCGCCACGCCCTTCACGTCGTAGTTCCGGAAGACGTTCGCCACGAACTTCTGCGGGTCTTCGGAGAACTCGACGATGTGGATGTCCTTGTTAAACAGCCGCTTGAGCTTGGCCACGTTCTCGCCTTTCTTGCCGATCGCCTTCCCGATGTCGCCTTCCTTCACGACGAAGATCAGGCGGTCGGCCGCGTCCACGCAGTCCACGACGGTGGTTCGGGTGAGGTCCTGGAAGAGCGCCACGTACTTGATCGTCTGCTCGTCGAACGTGACTTCCGCCATGCGGCACCTAGGCGCTCAGGATGTTGGACTCCCCCGGGGCCACGATGGCCACGGCGGCGACGGAGAACGGCACGCCGCAGGAGGCACCGAGCTCCGCGTTCGTCCCCGGGAAGGAGAAGACCTTCACGTCGCCCAGGGCTTGGAGTGCCTCCGCGGGACAGTTCGACGCGACGACGACCATCTTGGCGGCCTTCGCCTTCACCGCCTTGCGGACCTCCCGCACGCCGAAGCGCACGTCGCCCGTGTCCGTGGCGAGGCGCAGGGCGCGGGGAACGTCGATCACGGCGCGACCTCCTTGGGCTTCCCCTCGGGCTTCTCCTCGGGCTCCGCGGACGGCGCATCCGTCGCGGGCGGAGCGGCAGGCGCCGCGGGCTTGGGCGGCGGCGTGGGTTGCTTCGGGAAACTCGCGGGCGGCTTGTAGACCAGGTTCACGGCTCCCGTGCCGAGCGTGACGGGCTGGCCGACGATCACGTTCTCCGCGACGCCATCGAGGTAGTCGACCTCGCCGGTGATCGCGGCCCGCAGGAGGTGGTGCGCGGTAATCTCGAACGCGGCACGGGCGAGCACGGAGGACTTGCGGCCCGAGATCCCATGCCGGCCGATCGCTTTCACGTCGCCGTCGTTCGTCATCATGTCCGCCACGAGCATGATGTGGCGGATGTCGACCGTGAGGCCCTGCTCCTGGAGGGTGTTGTACGCCTCGTTGATGATCGCGTTGCGCGACGCCTCGATGCCGAGGACCTCGTAGATCTCCTGGATCGAGTTCGTGGTGGTGCGGGACGCGTCCACGTAAGGCAGCTCGAGAAGCTTGGACAGATTCGAGCCCTCCGTGTAGATCACGTACTCGTCTTGCCGCTTGCGGATGATCGCACGCCGGATGCCGTCGATCCCCTTGATCTTCGTCGAGCGGAGCTGCTCGACGATCCGTTGGAGCTTCTTGAAGGACGGCTCGCCCGCCTCGACGACGAGCGCCTTGACCTTCTTCTCCGCGTTCCCCACCTGCCGCTTGACCTCCTGAGGCTCGCCGAGCTTCTTGAGCTTCTCCTCGAGCTCGGACCAGGTGACGCCGCGGGACTTCATCCGGTGGTCCTCCGGGTACGCCACGACGCGCATGTTCACGAGGTCCGTCTCAATGTCCGCGACGTCCTCGAGCGAGGTGGTCTCGATCTCCGTGGCGATCCGCTTCATCTTCTCCAGCTCGTTGTGGGTGGACTTGATGAAGATCTCCATGATCGGCGTGGAGGGGACGCGCCGGGCGTCCACGATCTCGATGAGCCGCGGCAGCCCGAGCGTCACGTTCATCTCCGCGACGCCGGCGTAGTGGAACGTCCGCATGGTCATCTGGGTCCCGGGCTCGCCGATGGACTGGGCCGAGACAATGCCCGCGGACTCGTTCGGATCGATGGAATGGACCTCGTACTTCTCGGAAATCTTCGTGAGGACCTCGCCAAGGCGCTTCTTGCTCAGCTTGATCCCATGCAGCTTCTTCGCGAGCTCTCCCACGACGGACCGCGGGAGGTCCTTGCCGATTTCGTGGAGGACCTCAAAGATCTCCTTCTCGCCCTCCGTCAGGTTGGGAGCCTTCTTGGGAATCTCCAGGGGCGTCTCGGGCTCCGCCTCGGCTTCCTTGACGGGTCCCTTCCGCGCCGCGCGCGCCGCGGGTCTCGGGCGGGCCGCCTCCTTCTTCGGGGCGGGCTTCTCCTCCCCCGGGGCGGCGAGCTTCTTGACGACCTTCTCCGCCTCCTTGACCGTGAGGAACTTCTTGAGCCGGTCCACGTTCGCCCGCTGCAGTTTCTCCAGGGTGAAGCCCGCGTCCGCGAGGACCTCGGCCGTCTTCTTCGAGAGACCGCGGTTCCGCAGCGCCTGGATCGTCGTCGCGCGCGCCA